>JAQBQB010000013.1 GCA_028287235.1 Gemmatimonadota bacterium
GAGTACGTGAAGTAATGACGACTGGCTTGCCGTCCGCGACCCATCTCTGAATTCCGGGGACCATCGCCGGCGGGACGTTGCCTCGGCCCATCGCGGCGAGGACGAGACCGCGGGCGACTTCGCGCGAAGCGTCGAGGAGGCGCGCGTCCGATCCGGCGGAGGCGAAAATGATGTCGATGGGCGTCGCCAAACTCTTAGGTTCTATAGTGGGGGGCGACGGCGGCATCTCGCGCCGCAGAATCAATTCGCCTTCATCCAGTACGCCCAGAGGTCCAAGACCCGGGCTCTCGAACGCGTCGAGAAGGTGAGTGTTCGTCTTGGTAGTGTCGAGCGCGGCGAAGATCTGTCCGCCGATTACCACCATCACTCCGAACCCTTTGGTTTCCGGACTCGCGGCAACCTGCACCGCCTCGAACAGATTCGCTGGTCCGTCCCAGCCGAGGTCACTCACAGTCCGCATCGCACCCGTGAAGACGATCGGCTTGTCGCTCGACGTCGAGCGCGACACCAGATAGGCTGACTCTTCGAGGGTGTCGGTGCCGTGAGTAATTACGACGCCCGTCACTTCCGGTCGCGCGAGGTGCTCGACGATTCTGTTTCTCAGCGCCCACATGCGGTCGACCGTCATGTGCGGGCCGGGGAACTGGCCCCATTCCTCGGTCTCTACCGCGGTGATTGCGCGGATTCCGCGGGTCGCGGCCATGATCTCCGTTGGAGTCAGGCCCGGTTGTGCGCCGCCGCCGCCGCGACCCGGGTCGTTGCGCATCGAGATCGTTCCGCCCGTGAAAAGGATTACGATCATTTTGGTTGCAAATGAACACGACACGGCAACTGCAACTGAACACTACCTGCCGGGAGCTGTCGGCGGGCCGGCACTGGGCTACGTGCTTGGGCAGATCGTGTGGGCGATTCTCTTACTGCCATGCCGACGTGATTCGACGTAGCGCTTGCTCGGGAAAATCGTCGGCGGAATTCGGATCCCTGCTGGCGATCTCGAGCGCATGGGTCATGAGCGCATCGACCGTCAACAGGTCGAGCGCGGACGCGCGCGTTTCGCAATCGGTGCGCAGTACTCTGTCCAGCGCGTGCTCGGCGGCAGCGAGCAGACCTTCAGCATTCGGAGTGGTGGCTTCGTTGAGCGCATTGCGCATGGCGGTTGCGAGCTCCACGGGAGGAGCCGGATCGAGCCGCGCCAACCAATCGGTGTCGGTCATTCGCTCGTAGCCCACCGCCGGCCCGCTGACAGCCCCCGGCAGGTAGTGTTCAGTTGTAGTTGACCCTGCATGGTAGCGTCCAGTTGCAATTCACCGCGGCTACGAATGTTCAGTTTGCACTTCCGAGGATTTTGCGAATCATCGACGGCGCGTCGGCGACGACCGAAGCCATCCGCCCCGCGTCCGGAATCCCAGCCTGCGCCATGTGCGGCTTGCCGCCGCCCTTCCCGCCCGCGGCTGCGGCCAGCTCTTTCAGAATTGCGTCAGCGCGAATGCCACGATCGCGGAGATCGTCGCTTACGACCGTCAGCATCGTGTTCTTTCCATTCTCGAACGAGGCGCCGAGGACTCCGACGCCGCTCCCCATCTGATCGCGCAGCGCGTCGCCCATCGACTGGAGCGCGGCCAGATCGGCCGCCGCGACGCTCGCGGCCACGACTCTCACGCCGTCGACGACCGAGCCCTGGTCCACCAGAGACTTGATCGTTCCGCTGCCGCCGGATCGCATCGATTCGTCCAGACGTTTCTCGAGCGCGCGACGTTCCTCGACCAGACTCTGCACGCGCTTCACCGCCTGACCCGCCGGTGCGCGCACGAGCAGCTCGATTTCCTTGAGCTCCCGCTCGTGCTCCCGGAACAGAGCGAGTGCCCCCCGCCCGGTCGCCGCTTCAATTCGGCGCACTCCGGCCGCGACGCCGGTCTCGCTCACGATCTTGAACAGCGCGATTTCCGCAGTGTTGCGGACGTGCGTCCCGCCGCACAGCTCCACGCTTAGTCCGGGAATCGTCACGACTCGCACGACGTCGCCGTACTTCTCTCCGAACAGCGCCATCGCTCCGCCCGCGACGGCTTCGGCATAAGGCTTCTGGTCGAACGTGAGCTGCACTCCCTCGATGATTCCGCGATTGACGATGTTCTCGACTTCGGCGATCTGCTGCGCGCTGAGCGGGCCGTGGTGCGTGAAATCGAAGCGCAACCGGTCGGGCGCGACGAGAGATCCCGCCTGGTGCACGTGCTCGCCGAGTACCTGCCTGAGGGCGGCGTGAAGAAGATGGGTTGCAGTGTGATTGCGTTCCGTGTCACGGCGCCTGTCGCGCGGGACAGTCGCTCTCGCCTTCCCCAGCTCCACCGTTCCGGTGACTTTGCCGAGCGCGGCGATGCGTCCCTCGACTCTGCGGACTTCGTCGACGTCGACACTCCAGCCATCGCCTTTGATCTCGCCACGGTCGGAGATCTGTCCGCCCGACTCGACGTAGAACGGTGTCTCGCGCAGGATTACGGCGGCGCGTCCGTC
>JAQBQB010000031.1 GCA_028287235.1 Gemmatimonadota bacterium
AGGCGTCGACGATGCGGTGGCTGATCCGGAAGACGGACGACCATCGCAGGTTGCGCGCGGTCGTCGGCTCGGGGGAGAGCCGGTCCAGCACGGCCTGGAGGTGGCGCAGCTGCGGCGTGTCGTCGTCGCCCAGCTCGTCGGGAACCAGCATCGACATCCTGTAGCGCCCACGGCCGGGCAGTGGGATGCACACCAGCAGATCGTCGGTCTTGCCGTCGGTCTGGTGCATCGACCGAATGCCGTAGCCGCGGGGCGCAGACCAGCCGACCTCGACGTCGCCGAGCACGTACCGCTCCTCGAACGCCGCGCCCTCGAACGTCAACCCGAGCCCCTTGCGCACTGTGCTGTGCGCTCCGTCGGCGCCGACGAGGTAGGCCGCCCGCACCGTCTGCTCGCCGGTGTCGCCTGCCAGCGTGGCAGTCACGCCGTCGGAGTCCTGGGCAAAGCCGGTGACCCGCACGCCGCGCTGTACCTGCACGCCGTGCATCGCCAACTCGTCACGCAGGATTGCCTCTGTGGCGTATTGCGGAATCGCGATGAAGCCGAACGGCACGTCGTCCGGCAATGCCATGTCGAGCTGCGAGACCCGCTCGCCGTTGACGTAGACGATCTGGCCCCGCATCAGCACCGCCGCGTCGAGGATGTGGCGCAGCACCCCCATGCCCTCGAACACCTCGAGCGTGCGGGGTTGCACCCCAACGGCTTTCGCGTACTGCCGCGGTTCGACAAGCGGGTCGACGATGCGGCATGCGATGCCCTGCCTTGCGAGTTCGATGGCGGCCGTCAGGCCGATCGGGCCGCCGCCTGCGATCAGCACCTGAGTATCTGAGGCGTTGCTCATGGTCGCGATTATGCTGCGGCCATGAGCATCGAGGCTCCAGTTACGGTCAACGCCGGACATCTGATCGCCCGACGGTTGCGCGCCAGCGGCATCGACACCATCTTCACCCTCTCCGGTGGGCACCTGTTTTCCATCTACGACGGCTGCCGCGCCGAGAACATCCGGTTGATCGACACCCGCCACGAGCAGACCGCCGCGTTCGCCGCCGAGGGCTGGTCGAAGGTGACCAGGGTGCCCGGCGTAGCCGCCCTTACCGCCGGTCCGGGCGTTACGAACGGGATGAGCGCGATGGCGGCCGCACAGCAGAACCAGTCGCCGCTGGTGGTGCTCGGCGGGCGGGCGCCCGCGTTGCGCTGGGGGCAGGGCTCGCTGCAGGAAATCGACCACGTGCCGTTCGTCGCGCCGTTGACACGGTTCGCCGCCACCGCGCAGTCGGCCGATGCGGTCGGGCCACTCGTCGACGATGCGCTGAAGGCCGCGGTCGGTGCGCCGTCGGGTGTAGCGTTCGTGGATTTCCCGATGGATCATGTCTTCGGCGAGGCGCATGACCCCGGCGGCCCAGGCGCGTTGGCCGATCCGGCTGTCCCGGTCAGGCCGGACGGGAATGCCTTGGACGCCGCGGTGCGGCTGCTGGCCGAGGCGCAGCGACCGGTGATCATGGCGGGCACCAACGTGTGGTGGGGGCGCGCTGAAAAGGCCTTGCGGGCGCTGTCCGAATCCCTGCGGGTGCCGGTACTGATGAACGGGATGGCTCGCGGAACAGTGCCAGCCGACCACGAACTCGCGTTCTCGCGAGCGCGGTCAAAAGCCTTGGGGGAGGCCGATGTTGCGCTCGTGATCGGCGTGCCGATGGACTTCCGGCTCGGCTTCGGCGGGGTATTCGGCGCAGAAACCAAACTCATCGTCGCCGACCGCGTCGAACCCGACCGGCCGCATCCCCGCGACGTCGCGGCCAGCCTCTACGGCGACCTGACCACCGTTCTGTCGGCACTGGCGTCTGCTGGGGCGACCGACCATGAAAGCTGGATCAGCGAGCTACGCGCGGTCGAGAGCGCCGCGCGGGCAGCCGAACAGGCCGAGCTCGACGACGACCGCACCCCGCTGCACCCGATGCGGCTGTACGCCGAACTCAAGCCGCTGCTTGACCGCGACGCGATCATCGTCATCGATGCAGGCGACTTCGGCTCGTACGCCGGACGAGTCATCGACAGCTACGTGCCTGGCGCGTGGCTGGACAGCGGGCCGTTCGGTTGCCTGGGCTCCGGCCCCGGATATGCCCTGGCGGCGAAGCTGGCCCGGCCCGACCGCCAGGTGGTGTTGTTGCAGGGCGACGGCGCGTTCGGGTTTTCCGGCATGGAGTGGGACACGTTGGTGCGCCACGGCGTTCACGTCGTCTCGGTGATCGGCAACAACGGCATCTGGGCGCTGGAAAAGCATCCGATGGAAATGTTGTACGGCTACTCGGTGGTGGCCGAGCTGCGGCCGGGCACCCGCTACGACGAGGTGGTGACTGCGCTCGGCGGGCACGGCGAGTTGGTGTCGACGCCTGCGGAGGTGCGGCCCGCACTGGAGCGGGCCTTCTCATCGGGGCTGCCCGCCGTGGTGAACGCGCTGACGGACCCGGCCGTCGCATACCCACGTCGGTCCAACCTCGCGTAGCTCAACTTGCCGCGAGCGTGCGTGTTTGTACACGACACGCCGTGTAAATCCGTACAAACGCGCACGCTCGGCGCGTGTGAGCGTTGCGAAAATCACTGGACGCGTTCGGCATTGGCGCCCATGCTGAGAACATGGAGGTGCGA
>JAQBQB010000022.1 GCA_028287235.1 Gemmatimonadota bacterium
ACATAGACCGGCGCCTTCGGCTCCTCGAACGTTCCGGGAAGCGAGATCCCGATGTTCGCGTGCTTCGATTCTCCGGGCCCGTTCACGATGCACCCCATCACCGCCACGCGCATCTCTTCCACACCTGGATGCCGCGCGCGCCACTCCGGCATCTGCTCCCGCAGATACGTCTGAATGTCCTCGGCCATGTGCTGAAAGAACGTCGACGTCGTGCGGCCACAGCCGGGGCACGCTGTCACCTGTGGGGTGAACGAGCGCAGCCCCAATGACTGAAGGATTTGCTGCGCGACCTGCACCTCCTCGGTGCGATCGCCGTTCGGCTTCGGCGTGAGTGACACGCGGATCGTGTCGCCGATCCCCTCCGACACCAGAATCGACAGCCCCGCGGTGCTGGCGACGACACCCTTGGTGCCGAGCCCGGCCTCGGTGAGCCCCAGGTGCAACGGGTAATCGCAGCGGGCGGCGAGCCGCCGGTACACCTCCACGAGGTCCTGCACCAGCGAGACCTTGGCCGAGATGATGATGCGATCGTGCGCGAGCCCCACCTCCTCGGCCACGAGCGCCGAGCGGAGCGCGCTCTCGAGCATCGCCTCGATGTAGACATCGTGCGCGTCGAGCGGCTCGGGTCGCCGCGCGTTCTCGTCCATCATCGCCGTGAGCAGATCCTGGTCGAGCGAGCCCCAGTTCACACCGATGCGAACCGGCTTGCCGTTCGCGACCGCTATCGAGACGATCGTCCGAAAGTTGTCGTCTCGGCGCTTGCCGCCGACGTTTCCGGGATTGATCCGGTATTTCGCGAGCGCGCGCGCGCACTCCGGATATTTCGCGAGCAGCAGATGCCCGTTGTAGTGAAAGTCGCCAATGATCGGGACGTCTATCCCCATGTCGGAGAGACGGCGCACGATCTCGGGCACGGCGGCTGCCGCGGGCTCGTTGTTCACCGTCACGCGAACGAGCTGGGATCCGGCGGCGGCGAGCGCTGCCGTTTGCGCGACAGTGAGATCCACGTCTGCGGTATCCGTGTTCGTCATCGACTGCACGACGATCGGATGCGCGCTGCCGACGGAGACTTCACCGATCGTCGTGGTGACTGTGCGGCGGCGAGGCGCGAAAGGCATGGATGAAAGATAAGGCGGGCGAAGCGCCGGCACACGCGAGCGCTGGCAATCCGGTTGGAACGGCGTAGACTATGCTTGTTCTACCACTCGCACTGCGATCCTCGATTCTGGAGTGCACATGCCGGACGATCTCGACCAGCCGCCCCGCGCCTACACGACTGCCGATGTCGCGTCACAGCCGGAGCCCACCAGAAAACGTCTGGGGTGGAGGGGGAAGGTGGTGCTTTCGATCGTCACCGTGCTCGTCGTCGGCGCGCTCGGCCTCGCGGCGTACGTCTGGACCGCGCTGCACTACACCTATTCCTCGGGCGACCGCGCCGGCTTCATTCAGAAATTTTCCAAGAAAGGGTGGCTCTGCAAGACTTGGGAGGGTGAGCTCGCGATGGCCAACCTCCCCGGAACTCAACCCGAGATCTTTGCCTTTTCCGTGCGCAGCGATTCGGTGGCCGACCTGATCACGAAGTCGATGGGGAAGCGCGTGGACATTACCTACGAGCAACATCGAGGCGTCCCAACGCAATGTTTTGCCGAGACTCAATACTTCGTTACGGGCATCCGGGAGGCGCCGCAATGAGCGGAAATTCTGCTTCGGGCGCTAAAAGGCATAGTTAAGCCTCTCAGACCGACCTCAACTGGTGCGCACGAAGTAGCTATTGCGGCACGCCCCAGGTCTAGATATCTTTTTCTCGGCACCACCCGTTCGCGAACATGCAGACCCGGGCGGAATACTTGCCTCGGGTCTTTTTTTATGTTCGTAAGTGGGTGAGGCTGACGCGATGGCACAAAGGCGCGCGTCACGGCAACATTTGTCAGGGTCAGCGCTTCCGCCCCCTGTACAAAATCATATCAGGAGTTGGAAATGCGTGTCACTGGCAAAGTGAAGTGGTTTAATGACGCCAAGGGTTTTGGCTTCATTACCCCGGACAACGGACAGAAGGATTGCTTCGTGCACTACAGCGCCATTCAGGGCAACGGGTTCAAGACGTTGGCTGAAGGCGATGCCGTGGAGTTCGAGATCGTCGAGGGTCAGAAAGGCCCCGCCGCCGAGAACGTGACGAAGCGCTAAATTCTTCGCTTCACTACCACGAACGGGGCGTCACTCGAAAGAGTGGCGCCCCGTTTTCGTTTGCACAACCTGACCGTTAGATCAGTGTCTTTCGCGCGCTCTCGATCTGTGTGCGCACCGCCGCCGGTCCTGTGCCCCCTTCCGTTTCTCGACGCTCGACGGATGCCACCGCCGAGAGCGCTTCGAACACATCGGCACCGAAGCCCGAGTGCGCGGCCTTGAACGCCTTGAACGGCAACGCGTGCAGATCAGCTCCTGACTCCTCGCTCTGCCGCACGAGTGCGCCAACCGCAGCGTGCGCCTCTCGAAAGCTCGCGCCCTTGCCCACCAGGTAATCGGCGAGATCGGTGGCCATCATGCTGCTCGCGAGCGCCGCCCTCATCTTCTCCGGGCGAAAGGTGATCTCGTCCAAGGCGCCCGCCACGCCGGGAAGCACGAGCATCACGGTGTCCACCGCGTCGAACAGCGCGCGCTTGTCGTCCTGCAGATCCTTGTTGTAACCGCTGGGGAGTCCCTTGAGCGTCGCGAGGAGTGACGTGAGATCGCCCAGCAAGCGGCCGCCGGATCCGCGCGCAAGCTCGAGCGCGTCGGGATTGCGCTTCTGTGGCATCATGCTCGAACCGGTGGTGAACGAGTCGCCGAACTGCAGGAAGCCGAACTCGCTCGTGCCATAGATGATCAGATCCTCGGCGAGCCGCGAGAGATGGATCGCGAGCATGGACAGCGTGAACAGCAGCTCGGCCACGAAGTCGCGATCGCTCACGGCGTCGATGCTGTTGGGCGAGAGCTGGGCGAAGCCAAGGCTGCCCTGGAGGAGCACGCGCGAGATGGGGAATGCGCAGCCGGCGACCGCGCCGGAGCCGAGCGGGAGCACCGCGGCGGCGCGACCGGAAGTGGCGAGGCGCGCGCGATCGCGGTCGAGGGGCCAGAAGTGCGAGAGCATCCAGTGCGCTGCGGACACGGGTTGCGCGCGCTGCATGTGCGTGTAGGCGGGCATGAGGACGTTCGCCTGCGCCAGCGATTCGGCGTGCGCGAGCATCACGTGCTGTAGATCGCGAACCACGCCGTCGAGCAGGGTGCACGCGTCCATCGACCAGAGACGTGTCGCGGTCGCGACCTGATCGTTTCGGCTGCGACCCGTGTGAAGCTTGGACGCGACATCGCCGACTTCCTCGTGGAGGAGGCGGTCGATGAGCGTGTGCACGTCCTCGTCGGACGCGATGGGCTGCGCGCCGGCGCGGAGGCGAGCGGCGACGGCGTCGAGCCCGTGCTCGAGCGCGAGACTCTCTTCGACGGTGACGACGCCCGCGCTCCAGAGCGCGATCGCCCAGGCCTTCGAGAGGCGAATATCGAAGGGCCAGAGACGAAAGTCGACGCCGATGGAGCGATTGAGCGCGTCGAGAGCGGGAGCGCTCTCACCGGCGAAGCGCCCGCCCCAGAGCTTGTGCGCGGATGCGCCAACGAGCTTGAGCGCGGTCATGCGACCGCCATTGCGCGCCGGGCCGCCACATTGTCCGCCGCATCCGCGGAGGCCTGGGCCGCATCGGCAGCGGCGTCGCGCTCGAGATCCTTGAGCGCGCGCACGCGCTGCGAAAGTCCGTAGAGGCGAATGAAGCCGGCCGCGTCGCTCTGCTTGTAGACGTCGTCCTCGCCGAAGGTGACGAAGCGCTCGTCGTACAGCGCGTGAATGCTTTCACGGCCGATGACATTGATCGATCCCTTATAGAGGCGCATTGTGACCGTACCGGTGATGCGCTCCTGTGTGACGTTCACGAACGCGTCATAGGCTTCGCGCTCGGTGGTCCACCAGCGGCCTTCGTAGACGAGATCGGCGTACCGCGGCGCGATGAGATCCTTCGCGGCGAGCGTCTTCCGGTCGAGCACGAGCTGCTCGAGCTCCGAATGTGCCGCGTACAGGATGGCGCCGCCCGGCGTCTCGTAGATACCGCGCGACTTCATGCCGACCATACGGTCTTCGACGAGGTCGACGACACCAACGCCGTGTTTGCCGCCGATCTTGTTGAGCGCCGCGATGAGATCGACCGCACCCATCGTTTTGCCGTTGACCGAGACCGGTGTGCCCTTCTCGAAGCCGATGACCACGCTCTCCGGGGTGTCCGGAGCCTGGGTCACGGGACGCGTGAGCATCAACAGGTCGTCGGGCGGCGCCGAGTTCGGATCCTCGAGGATGCCGCCTTCGTGCGACAGATGCCAGAGGTTGGCGTCGCGCGAGTAGATCTTGGCGCGGGTCGCGACGATCGGGATGCCGCGGGCCTCCGCGTACGCGATGGCGTCTTCGCGGCTGCGAATGCTCCACTCGCGCCAGGGCGCGATGACCGGGAGGTCGGGCGCAAAGGCTGCGAAAGTGAGCTCGAAGCGGACCTGGTCATTGCCCTTGCCGGTACAGCCGTGGGCGAGCGCATCGGCGCCGACCTGACGGGCGATCTCCACCATGCGACGCGCGATGAGCGGCCGAGCCATGGAGGTACCGAGCAAGTATTTCCTGTTATAGATCGCGCCCGCGCGAAGCGTCGGGAAAATGAACGACTCTGCGAACTCGTCGCGAAGGTCTTCGATGTGGCACTCGTCGGCGCCGGATGCGAGCGCCTTCTCGCGCACGCCCGCGAGCTCTTCGCTGCCCTGGCCGATGTCGGCCGCGACGCAGACGATGCGTGAGCCGCCATAGTTCTCCTTGAGCCAGGGAACGATGATCGAGGTATCGAGTCCGCCTGAGTAGGCGAGGACGATGGTCCGGTACATGTGCGCTCCTTAGAATGCAAAGTTATGCAACTAGAGCGCATATTTAATCATTTTCACGACCGGCGTCAATGGCGGCGGGCCTATCGAGTCCAGTGGGCCGGCTCAAGAGCCATTCGACAGCCGAACGAGCCGATCGGTGAGCGAGCTCCGCGCGTCGGCGGAGCGGCACACGATCAAGACTGTGTTCTCGCCGCCGAGCGTGCCCATGATCTCCGGCCAGCCCTGCGAGTCGATCGCTTCAGCGATGGGCTGCGCCCCGCCTGGCAGCGTGTGGAGGACGATCAGCTCACCCACGCCGTCGATGCGCGAGAAGAGCTCTGGTAACAGCATGTCCAGCGACGGCTTAGAGTCGTCGGCGACCATTTCCGGAAGGAGATACCGCGTACCGTCCTCGGTGGGCGCGCGGACGACTCCGAGCTCATGCAAGTCGCGAGAAAGCGTCGCTTGAGTCACGGTCCACCCGCGCGCGGCCAGGAGCTTCCGAAGCTCCTCCTGGTTGGAGATCTCGTGGGCGGCGATGAGCTGGAGAATGGCATTCTGCCGGTCGGTTTTCTTGCTCATCCGAGGGGTGCCGTCCGTGAAGAGGTCGAGGCCCAATGCGGCGTGCCGCAGCGACCGGGATTGACAGAATGGCTATGCATTATTATGCATTATGAGTGAATAAAATACCAGTCGGCGTGCTCGGGGCCAGCGGATACGCCGGCCGCGAGCTCTGCGCACTCATTCTTCGTCACCCCGCGCTGTCGCTCGCCTTTGCCACGGCGAACGACCAGCGCGGCACGACTGTGCGCATCGCCGGCCGCGACGTGACGTTTGCATCGCCTGACGACGCGCGGCTCGGCGATGTGGAGCTGGTGTTCAGCGCGTTGCCGCATGGTGCGTCGAAAGAGTGGGTGGCAAGAATCCAGGAGGCTGGGGCTCGCGCCGTTGATCTATCTGCTGATCTGCGTCCCGGCAACGGATGTGAAGGTATCGCGTACGGGCTCACGGAGCTCAATCGCGCCCTCATTGCCGGCGCGACCGTCGTTGCCAACCCCGGATGCTATCCCACGTCCATTCTCGTCGCCTTGGCGCCCCTGGCCGAGCGCGGGCTGATCGCCGAGGGCGGAACGATCGTCGCCAACTCGGCGAGCGGCGTCACAGGGGCCGGTAACTCGCCCAAGCGCGAGCTGCTGTTTGCCGAAGTCGCGGACGATTTCCGCGCATACGGAATCGGCAATACGCATCGCCATCTCAACGAGATGCGCGCCACGCTCGACGGGTGGAAGGCGAACGCGGACCTCGTGTTCACGCCGCACCTGCTGCCGGTGGCGCGCGGGATTCTGTCGACGATAACCGTTCCGTTGACTCGCCCGTTGGACGACGTCCTTCAGCCGTGGCGGGAGACGTATGCGGCGGAGCCATTCATAGAGATCGCCGAGGCGACTCCGGCGCTCCGGGACGTCGTGCATCGCAACGTCGTTCGCATTTCGGCTACGCCGCTCGCGGGAACGCGCGCGCCGATGCTGCTCGTGACGTCGGCGATCGACAATCTCGTGAAGGGCGCCGCGGGCCAGGCCGTACAGAACGCCAACCTCATGCTCGGTCTCGACGAAACGGCGGGGTTGCCGCTGTGACGCGTGTGATCAAGATCGGCGGCCGGCCGCAGAGCGATCCGACATTGGCCATCGCGCTGGCGTCCGATTGGATGCAGGCCAAGACGAACGGCGGTCTCGTGCTCGTGCACGGGGGGGGCGACGAGGTGAGCTTGCTGCAGGCGACCCTCGGCGGGAGCACGAAGTTCGTGCACGGACGCCGCGTCACGACCGAGCGCGACATCGATCTGGTCCGCATGGCGCTGTCGGGAAGCGCCAACAAGCGACTCGTGTCCACTCTCGTCGAGAGCGGGATCGAGGCCGTCGGCCTGTCGGGCGAGGATGCCACGCTCATTGGCGCCTCGCCGATGAACGCCGAGGAGCTCGGGTTCGTCGGGATTCCGAAGACGGTGAACGTGGCGTTTCTGCGCCATCTGCTCTCGGGCGGCTATCTGCCGGTGATCTCGCCGGTGAGCCGCGACTCGAGCGGGTCGATGGGATCGGCGCTGAATGTGAACGGCGATGACGCAGCCGCGGCGATCGCGATCGCACTCGGGGCGGCCGAGCTGTTGCTCGTCGCCGACGTCGAAGGGGTGATGGCGGATGGCCTGGTCATTTCGTCGCTCACACCGGAGACGGCGGCGGAGATGATCGCCGATGGAACGGCGGGAGGAGGAATGCGGGCGAAGCTCGAGGCAGGATTGGCGGCGGTCGCCGGGGGAGTGAAGCGCGTTCGCATCTCCGACATCGCGGCGATCGCCGATCCGACTCGCGGGACGGTGTTGCACGCTATTGGAGAACTCTCATGACCATTTCGATAATGCCCAACGAATCGGCCACCGGGGCCGCACTGACCCCGACCACGGCGACCACCACGGATGCGCTGCTCGGCAACTACAAGCGCGCGCCGGGGCAGTTCGTCGACGGAGAGGGCGTCCATCTGATCGACGCCGACGGCAAGCGATACCTCGATTTCGTCAGCGGAATCGCCGTCAACGCGCTCGGATACGGCGACACCGGACTTCGCCAGGCGCTGCATAGTGCGGCCGATGGACTGATCCACGTATCGAACCTGTACGCGACCGAGCCAGGCGAGCGCCTGGCGGCCACCCTCGTGGAGAAGTCGTTCGCGGACAAGGTCTTTTTCTGCAACTCGGGCGCGGAGGCCAACGAGGGCGCGTTCAAGTTTGCGCGGCGGTGGGCTCGCACGCGTGGCGACGCGAAGCACGAGATCATCGCGTTGCGAGGCGCGTTTCATGGACGGCTCTTCGGGACGCTGGCGGCGACGGACCGTCCGTCGTACCGCGTGCCGTTCCGGCCGTTGGCCGGCGGCATCGGCATCGTGGAGCGCGACATCGGCGACCTCGACGTCGCGTTGAATTCGGAGACCGTGGCAGCCGTGATCCTCGAGCCGATCCAGGGCGAGGGTGGCGTGCGGGTGATGGACGCCGGGTTCGTGCGCGAGGTCCGCGCGTTGACCAAGGAGCGGGACGTGGCGCTCGTCTTCGACGAGATCCAGTGCGGCCTTGGCCGCACCGGGACCTTGTTCGCGTACGAGCAGTTCGGCGTGGAGCCCGACATGCTTACCCTCGCGAAGCCGATTGCGGGCGGTTTGCCGATGGGCGCGGTCCTCATCACGGACGAGATTGCGTCGACCATCAAGCCCGGCGACCACGGCACCACGTTCGGCGGCGGACCGTTCGTCGCGTCCGTGGCGAACCACGTACTGGCGCGCGTCTCGGATCCGGCGATGCTGCGGCACGTGTCCGAGAACGGCGCATGGTTCGGAAAGCAGCTCCAGGACATCGCGCAGCGGACCGGTCGGATTCGTGCCGTTCGCGGGATGGGCTACATGTGGGGCATAGACGTCATGGGAACGGCGGCGCACGTCGTGAACGAAGCCTTCGCGGCCGGGCTGCTGACCTGCTCGGCCGGCGAGTACACTGTGCGCCTGCTTCCTCCGCTCGTCGCTACGCGCGACGAGCTGGCGCTGGGCCTCGGCATTCTCGAAGAGATCCTCTAATGACCGCGGACGTCGTCATTCGCCGAGCACGGGCGGCGGACGCTGTCGCGATCGCCGAGCTCGTCGCGACCTTCGCCGCGGAGGCGCTAATGCTGCGCCGGACGCCCGAGATGGTCGAGCTGGCGATCGACGACTACGTGGTTGGTGTGAATACGCGCGGTCAGATCGTCGCATGCGGCGCGTTGAAGGAGTACTCGCCGTCGGTGGCCGAGATCGCCGCGATCGCGGTGTCGCGCGACGTCCATGGATGTGGGGTAGGAAAGGCAATCGTGAGCGCCGTCGAGACATTGGCGCTCAAGCGCGGCGTTTACGACGTGTTCGCGCTCACGCTGCAGCCGGCGTTCTTCGCGGCGATCGGCTACCAGCGCGTGGACCGCGCGCGGTACCCCGAAAAAATCCGTCGCGACTGCCTCGGCTGCGCTCGCCGGTTCGCGTGCAACGAGATCTGCTTCGCGAAGAATCTCCGCCTCGAGTCGCGGGCGGCGGCGTAGAGAGCACGCGGATAGATTCCGCCGCATGGGTCGTCCGGATCGACGGGTCGAACTGAAGGGGCTGCGGCAGGCGTTCGACGAAGTGCGCTTCGGCGCGCAGCGAACGTTGAACTTGCGCGAGTCGCTCCCGACGGCGCACGCCGCCGTCACGCGCACCGAAGCCTGGCTGCGGCAGCAACAGGTCGATCGCGCGGATGAAGTCTTGATCATCACCGGGCGCGGGAATCAGAGCGAGGGCGGTATCTCCGTCGTGCGCCAGAGCGTGATCGCGCTGCTGCACACGCTCAAGCGCCGGGGCGTCGTCGCCGGCCACGAGGAGCATACGCAAGGCTCCTTCGTGGTGATGCTGGCGCCGGTGTCCGCGCTTTGGGAATCGCCGGCGAGAAATCGCGGCCGGGGCGTCGCTCCACCGCCTCCCACACCTCCGTCGCTCGACGACCTGGATCAAGACACCAAGATCCTCCTGCGCAATCTTGCCGAACGAGCGCTCGAAGGCCTCGGGATCAAGGACACCGCCACGTTTCTGCAGGGTGAGATGCTCAAACATTTTGGTGCGATCGCGGCCACGATCGGCGACGCGCCGAACCGTGAGGCGCGGCTGCGCGACGCCATCCGAACGGCGCTGGATCAGTACGAGTGAGCGACCGGCGCCGCTCGGCGATAATTTCACTCATCACTTCCCTCCGGGTTTACACGTGCACATTCGCATTGCAGCCGTTCTGCTCGTCTGCGTGGGCGTTTCCGCCACATCGCAGCAGCCCATGGTCGGCTACACCGCGGCCAACGCCTCGCACGAGCGCGAGCTCGAGGCGAACGCGATCAAGCGTCCGTCTCCGACCAGCGCGTCGGTTCACTCCAAGCAGCTGTCGAGTGAAACGCACGTTGCCGGGACGCCTGCGCAGGCGCGCACTCGCGACTACGTGATTGCGCAGATGAAGAAGTGGGGGATCGAGACCGAGGTTCGCGCGTACGACGTGTGGATGCCGCATCCGACTTCGGTGCGTGTGGCGCGCGTGTCGCCGCAGCCGAAGGAGCTCGCGCTCGCCGAGCCGGCGATCGCTGAAGATCCGACGTCGAAGCTCTCGCAGTATCCCACCGTGAACGGGTACAGCGGAGAGGGCGACGTGACGGCGGAAGTCGTCTACGTCAACTACGGATTGATCGAAGACTACGCGCAGCTCGATTCGATGCACGTGTCGGTGAAGGGGAAGATTGCGATCGCGCGTTACGGGCGGTCGTACCGTGGCATCAAAGCGCGCGAAGCCGAGAAACACGGCGCTGTCGGGCTGTTGATCTACAGCGATCCACAGGACGACGGCTTCGTCGCCGGCGACGTGTACCCCGACGGTCCAATGCGTAACAGCTCGGGTGTACAGCGCGGCAGCATCCTCAATCCGGATGGCGATCCGTCGACTCCTGGATACGGCAGCACCGCCGGTGTTCCGCGCCTGACGCCCGACAAGATGGAGATCTCGCACATTCCCGTGGTGCCGATCGGCTATGGCAACGCTGGCGAACTGCTCAAGTACGTGCGCGGCGCCGGTGTGCCGCGCGGCTGGCAGGGAGGACTTCCGTTTCACTACCACGTGGGTGCCGGACCGGTGCGCGCTCGTATCGCGGTAAAGGACGACCGCGGCACAAAGCCGCTCAAACCGATCTACGATACGTTCGGTTTCGTGCGCGGCAGCGAGTTTCCGAACGAGCTCGTGATCATTGGTGGGCACCGCGACGCGTGGGGTCCAGGCGCCGCGGACAACGTGAGCGGCACTGTGAGCATCCTCGAAGCGGCCCGCGCCGTGGCGGAGGAGTTGAAGGCGGGCGTTCGTCCGAAGCGCACACTGGTGTTCGCGACGTGGGACGCCGAAGAGTGGGGCCTGCTCGGATCCACGGAGTTCGTGGAGGACGACTCGCTGCGATTGAGCCGCGACGCGGTGGCGTACTTCAATCAGGATGTCGCGGCGCAGGGCTCTCGGTTCAGCGGCGGCGGATCGCCGTCGCTACGACCGATGCTGCGCGACGTGGCGCGGGTCGTCGCCGATCCGAACGGCAACGGAAGCGTCTACAGCGAGTGGCGCAAGGCGAGCGCGGTGGCCGACACGGCCGAGCCGCAGATGGGAGACCCGGGTGGCGGCTCCGACTTCGCCGGCTTCTACAATCACCTCGGTATTCCGATCGCCGAGTGGGGATTCGGCGGCGCGGGCGGCGTGTATCACTCGCAGTACGACAGCTACACCTGGATGACGAAATTCGGCGATCCGGGCTTCCAGTATCACGCCGCGGCGGCGCGTGTAGGAACGGCGATGATGCTTCGCATCGCCAATGCCGACATCCTGCCGTACGACTACGTGGAATACGCGAAGACGATGCGCCGGTACGTGGCGCCGATCGACCGCCTGGTGGCGGACCACCGCTGGAGTGCGCCCACGGCCACGCTGCGTGCGTCGATCGATCGCCTCGAGCGCGAAGGTGTTGCGTTCGCCGCGGCGCGCGACTCCGCGCTGGCGGGATCGGTAGCGACGGCCACGCTACAGCGGACGAACCGCGCGCTGCTGCAAGTCGAACGGTCGCTGATCCGGCCGCAGGGTCTGCGGAGCCGCCCGTGGTTCCGCAACCTCATCTACGTAGCCGACGAGAACAACGGCTACGCGAACATGGTGCTTCCGTCGGTAAACGAAGCCATTCGCTCGAACGATGAAGCGCTGACGCGAACCGAGATCGAAGACTTGGCGAGCCGGTTCGACCGCGCGGCGCAGGCGTTGGCCGATGCGCGCGGCGCGCTCAAGGCACGCTAACGACGATCAACGTTGGGTCGGCGCGGCGACGGGCGGTGCGGCGAGCGACCGCCCGACGACCACGCCCACCACGGTGCTCAGGCCGATCACGAGCGCGACGACCGCGATGACGGCGTAGACGAGCTGTCGGGGAGACATCGGCCAGGGCAAGGCCGAAGTTGCAGGTGCGCGCACCGCGGTGGGTTCGGGTTGTTCGAAACGGGACTCGAACTTCACCGCTGTCGGCGATTGCAGCTCCAACTCGTCCGGAGACAGAGCGACTACCGGAATGCCGCGCGGCGAGGACCGCCGCCGCGCAACATAGGCGCGCGGTAGTGACTTACCGGCGACGTCGCGCGTTACCGGCACCACTCCCATCACCGGCCTCGCGCCGACGGGACTGCTGACGCGCAGGGGTCGCGGTTCGGCGAGCGTCGAGATTCCTCGCACGGGGCTGATGCGATGACCGAGTGCCAGGTCTCCGCCCCGGGGCGGAGTAATCAAGTGCGGAGTCGTCGTCGCGCTCGACATCATCGCCGCGACATCGATCGGTGTACGGGACGCTGCCGGAACATGAGAATCGAGCTCGATTGGCGCTTGTTCCTCTACGACGGGCGTGGTCGCGCGCGGCGGTTCCAGATTGACGACGCGCGTCCGTGCCTCGCTCGGCGCCACGCCGGGAATCGCGCCGCTGCACACGCAGCCGAGGCACGCAGAGGCGTCGATCAGCACGTTTTTCCCGGTCAGCACATGCTGCGCGAGCTCCGCGACGAGGTCTTCGCCGTCCAGCTCAACGAGCGTTCGGGATCCCCCGTCGCTCCACAGCGCATCCACGGCAGGCAAGCCGCCCGGTTGCGACCGGAAACGTCGCCGATCGGGAGGGATGATCGACTCGAACACGCGCGGCTGTTCATCGAGCGTGATCTGCCGCTCAGCGAGCATGGCGATCAGCGCATCGGGCGTCATGCGAATGTCGATGGAGTCGTCGATGGCGCCTGGGCAGCACCCGACGTACGTGACGCGTGTGCGCGTCGGCTGCGAGAGAGTGCGAACGTACCGCGCCACCGCAACCGGTGGTGCAACGAGCGGGAGGAGGACCGGGCGCAGATCCCCGCCTACGGTGAGCAGTCGATGCGCGACGATCGGACAGCTGCAGTGGACCGCCGGCCCGGGCCCGAACTGCGGAAGACGGCGGAGCACGCCTGCCGCGATGAGCTCGTCGCCCCAGCTTGCTGGAATGACGTTGGCGAAGCCCGCCTGGAGACACGCGTGCGCGAGTTGCACCGGCGTTGCCGGCAACGCGGCGAGCAGCGCATCTGTGCCGAGGATTGCGATCGGCACCGTATGCGGAACAGTTGGCTGGGTCGACGTCGGTCCGGCCACCGCGAGAGTCATGGACGCACGAGCTGATGCGGGTACGCCAACGCGGAGCGAGCAGGACGAGGGCCGATCGCATCGGCGGAATCCTGCAACTGAGGCACTCGCAACCCGCCTGTCAAGAGCGGCCCAGACATTGCAACCCCCCATGAACGTTGCGGGACGTGAGGATGGCGTGGGGGAGACAACGGCAGGACTCGCGCGGCTTACTGATGCCGAGCGAGAGGCGCTGACCGCGTACGCGGCTCGCGCGTCGTGGCCTTCGGGCTTCGCGATCTACCAACGCAGCGCGGCGGCGGACGGAGTGTTCGTGGTGACACACGGCCGCGTCGTCTTGCGGAGTCGTGTGCGCGCCGGGCGCGGTTTCGTGCCCTGGATCGCCACGCCTGGAGAGACGTTCGGATCCGAAGGGCTCTCCCACAATGCGCGCTACGCGACGGACGCGCGTGCCGATGAGGAAAGCGAAACACTCTTCCTCAGTTCGACGCGCTTTCGCTCGTTCGTGCGCGAACAGCCGCAACACTCGCTCACGCTGATCAACCAGCTGATGGCGGAGCGCGCCTCGCTGCTCGACAAGCTGCGAGAGCTGACGACCCTCAGCGTGGAACAGCGGCTCATCGCCACCCTGGTGCGCATGTCGAGCAACAGCACGTTCACGCGCGAGGACGGCCGGATTGTGCTGTGCACGCAGCGCTACCGCCTGCTGTGTGAGCTCGTCGGTGCGACCCGCGAATCCGTATCGCTCGTGCTTGCCCGGCTGACCGGAGAGGGGCTGGTCGAACGAAAGGGCACGACGCTCATCATCGCGCCTCCGGCCATGCTGGCCGAACGGATCGACCTGGCGGCGCTGGACAACGAACTTCCGTTCCCGACAGTCACCGACGGCCAGGAACAGGCGATCCAATAGGAGCCGGCTCAAAGAATGATGCACGCCCGTTCGAGTATCGGACGGGCGTGTATCTTTTCGGCGCCTCTGGCACATCTTGAATCACATGCCTCGTTCCTCGAACCTCGATTCCCGCCACACAATGCGACATGCCTGATGGCCCAGGGCGCCAGCCCATGGCGCGCGTTCCGACGATCGTTCCACGCGAACTTTCGAGTTTGCTCAGCGACGGCGAATCGGTCGTCGTGATCGACGTACGCGAGCCGTACGAGTGGAACATCGGACGGATCCCCAGCGCGCGTCTCATGCCGCTCGGAACCCTTCCGTCAGCCGCGGCGGCTCTGGACCGTGACGCGGACATCGTCGTCTACTGCCATCACGGAGCTCGCAGCGAAGCCGCCGCATACGAGCTGCTCGCCGCGGGGTTTCGTCGCGTGCGAAATCTCACGGGCGGCATCGATCGGTGGAGCGCCGAGGTGGATTCCACGGTGCAACGGTATTGATGCTGATCGGCCTCGTGGTGGTTGCGCTCGTGGCCGTGGGATGGTGGCGACGGGCGCATCTCCGGGCCATGATACAGTTGACCGAACGTCACCGGCGCCTCGGACCCGATGGCGTGGTGATCGGTGGTGAAGGCTTCGTGCTCGCGCGCGCGGACGCGCCTGCCGTTCTCCTGCTGCACGGTGCGGGCGACACACCGCAAACCCTCCGCTACCTTGCGGGCGCGTTGCACGCCAATGGATTTCACGTGGCGGTGCCGTTGCTTCCGGGCCACGGCCGCAGCGTGCGCGACTTCATCCGCGTTACGGCAGATCAGCTCACGGCGGCCGCGCGGTCGAGCTACGCGGCGCTCAAGTCGACGCACGATTGGGTAGGCGTCATCGGGCTGTCGATGGGCGGCGCGCTGGCGGTGCAGCTCGCGGCAGACGATCCGCAACTGCCCGCGCTCGGCCTGGCGGCGCCGTATCTGGCGATGCCGCGGAAGATCGAGCGAGCGGCCCGGCTCGCGCGACTTTGGGGACCGCTCGTGCCCATCGTGCGATCGGGGGAAGGGCTGTCGGTACTCGATCCCGTCGAGCGCGATCGAAACCTGGCCTACGGAGTTTTCAGCGCCGCCGGCCTTCGCGCACTTCGGCTGACGATGCGGCGCGCGATCGACGGGGCGCCGCGCGTTGCGGCGCCGACACTCGTCGTGCAGTCACGCCAGGACAATCGCATCAGTGTCGCGGAGGCCGAGCGAGCGTTTGCACGGCTCGGTTCGCGCGAGAAACGGCTCGAGTGGGTGAGCGGCGGGGCGCACATCATCACGGTCGACTACGGGCGTGACGAAGTGATCGCGTTGTTGACTGCATGGATGCAGACGCACAGCGCCGTGGGGAAAACGGCGGGATGAGAAAACGGCCGGCGAATGGCCGGCCGTTTCAGAGCTTCAACTCCGACTGGAGGTATCGGTACCCGTCAGCTCGTCACTCGGTCGACGAGCCCTTCACCAAACTCCTTGATGGACTCCACGCCCTCGGTGACCGCGGTCGTGGCCTGCTGTGCGACTTCCTTCGCGACGCGAGTTACGCGCGAGAGAGCCGAGCCGCCGCCGGACTTCCGCGCACCACCGCCACTGCGCTTGGCCGCCGGCTTCTTCGCGCTCTTCTTGACTGCCGGGCGCTTTACCGGAGACTTCTTCGCAGGCGATTTCTTCGCCGCCGTTTTTCTGGCTGGCGCGCTTCCGCGCTTTGCCGATTTCTTGATGGCTGGGCGCTTCGCTGCTCCTTTCTTCGCTGCTCCCCTCTTCGCTGCTCCGCGCTTCACTGCCCCCTTCTTCGCTGCCTTCTTCCCGCCGGTGCGCGCTTTCGATCCGCCGCGCTTACTTCCGGTCCTGCCGCCAGACTTCCCGCGAGACTTCTTGGCGCGTGTAGCCATGATCCTTCTCCTCGGAGTCGGTGGTGAAATTCACGATGGAGAATAGCAAGAACCGGACGATGCGGTAAGAGCGTGAGCGTTGCCGCGCGCTGAGCATATACGTACAATGCATTTCACGGAGCCCAATCGTCCGCTTCGATGATCGCCCTCCCTCCCGCCATGCCTCCTCTCGTCATTCCCCATCTCACTCCCGGCGAACGCGTCACCGGTGAGCTGCTGGTCTACGAACGCTCAGACAAGAAGACGAACGCGGGCGATCCGTACGTGATTCTCACGCTCGGGAACTCCAGCGGGCGGATCGACACGGCGCCGATCTGGTCGGACAAGTTGGAGTGGGCCGATGGCGCGCGGTCGGGGAAAGTCGTCCAGGCGATCGGCGACGTCACGATCTACGCCAAGGGGGGACCCGGCAAGAAGCAACTCCTGCTCACCGGCCCGGTCCGGATTCTTCCCGACGAGATGTTCCGGGCGGAGGACTTCCTGCCGTCGATCGACGGGGACTGTACGAAGCTCTGGAGTTGGATCGACCGAATCCGGGCCGAAGTCGAGTCGCGTACGCTGCGGCGAGTGTTGGACCTGTTCTTTGCCGACGACGACTTCCGCGTTCGCTTCGAGCGGACACCGGCATCGACGAGCGGCCATCATGCGAAGCTGGGCGGATTGCTCATGCACGTGTTCGAGGTGACAAACATCGCCAAGCAAACCGCCCGAACGATGCACGCGAACGTGGACCTCGCGGTCGCGGGAGCGCTCCTGCACGACATCGGGAAAGTCGAAGCATACGAGATCGGACCGAACGGCTTTTCATTCACACCATGCGGACTGCTGCTCGGACACGTGGTACTGGGAAGCCTGATGCTCGAGCGGCGCATTGCAGCGCTCACGGAGTCCGTCTGCTCCGACGCACAGCTCACCGAGCTGCACCACATGATCCTGTCGCATCACGGGTCGCTGCAGTTTGGCAGCCCGGTGCAGCCGATGACGACCGAGGCGGAGATCGTCCACTGGGCGGACGAAGCGTCGGCCAAGGCGACGGACATGCTCGAGCTACTTGGCGATGAGGAGCAGTTCAGCGGCGGCAAGGAGTTCTCCGACCGGTCGCACTGGCGCCTCGGCCGACGTATCTGGCGACGGCCGCACACGTGGGAATGACGAATCAAGCCTAAGGTTCATCTAGGGCCGGGCGTGCTTCCGCGAAGACGGGCGGCCGAATACGGCGGCGAGCGCATCCGTTGCGTCCTGCGTCCGAACGACGCATCGAGCCGGGCGCCCGAACCGTGCATGCCGCACTGCACGTTGATCCCGCCTCACTCCGATTGCGCCGATTGGTGTGGAGGGGCGTCGCACGCTCTCTCCAAGGGGAACCATTCGTCCCGCTAACCGTATAACACAGTCGCGAGTTCACGCGCGGGTTGCGCGGAGCCGTTCGCCTGCTGTAAAGCCCGTGGAAGCGGGCTTGGTCCAGTCGGAACGTGTGCGTGGTGTCCGCACGCGACCGTACACGCGAAAGCGAGCCCAGCGGCGAAGCGGCCTCCAAGTGACAAATTGGTTCCTTGGTTAGTCTTAGAGAATTAGAAGGTTATCTTTCTAGAAGGCGTACCGGCGCCGCCGTCATCCGGGCTGTCAGCTGTCGAGGAGAGGTATATGCGCAAGCCACGTCCCGCTACGTATAACCCAGCGCAAGCACTGAATCTGATCGCGAACGACCGAACGGGCACGTCGTTGAGCTGCCCGTCGTGCTCTGGTCCGATCGAGCGCACACCGAACGAGGTCCCGGCCCCTCCGCGCTCGCACGTCACGCTCCGGTGCTGTGCGTGTGGTCGCATCGCTCGTTACATCGCCGGCGCCGCCTAACGCCGTAGCGTTTGTACGCTTGGACGGGACTAAGAATCTCGTACGAGACCTCCCACAAGTTGCACAAAACTTGCCTCGACCCCCCTCTAAGCGGCCTCGCCGGTCGATTGGCGAGCCTGCGAGGCGGAGGGTTGATCACGCCTACGGAGCAGGCGGTTGGCTCACCAGGCGCGGGATCGAGAATCGGGGCTTCTTGCAAGAGGTACGTTCAATGGCTCGCATAACCGGCACCGTGAAGTGGTTTAACGACGCGAAGGGCTACGGCTTCCTCTCACGCGAGGGAGGCCCCGATGTCTTCGTCCACTTCAGCGCCATTCAGGGAAACGGCTTCAAGTCCTTGGCCGAGGGGGATCGCGTGGAATTCGAGATCGTTCAAGGGCAAAAAGGACCGCAGGCAGCCGACGTCACCAAGGCGTGATCCCGCGCGGACGGTCGAACGAGAAACGCCCCGGCAACTGCCGGGGCGTTTCTCGTTGTCGGAGCCTCGAGCTCGGTCGGCGTGCAAGGCCGATCAACGTACTCGCATACCAGAGAGCGTTTGCTGATCGACCGTGATCGGCAGGATGTGGAAACGGGTGCCCGCCAGTCCGAGCCGAGTGAATTCCTCGGCCCGCATCACGTGTACCTGTCCTGGATACAGCTTCAGCAATTCGTCGCCCGTCCAATTGGCGAGAGAATTCTGGATCATGAAGCACAGCTTGTTCAACGCCAGCGCCTTTGCGGCACCGCTCGCATCCCCTGCGCGCCCCGGAAAGCAAGCGGCAGGCAAAGCGTCCTGGTGTAACTGCACATCCATGATCAGCGGCGTCCGGCGCAAGAACGGGTCGTTCCGCACGAGCTGGCGGCTCCACATGTAGTCGCCTGACGAGAACACGACAATCTTGGCGGGCAAGTGCGACATGTAGTCGTACGCGCGATAGTACGGACCGATGATCGATTCGACTTGCATGCCGCGCACCGGCAGCTCGACGACGAGACTCGCGGCGAGTGACGTTCCGAGCAGCATCGCGGCGCGCCGTGCGCCGATTGCCGCCGCGAGAATCTCGGATCCGCACGCCGCGAGCAGGGCAAAGTTGCCAAGGTTGGCGTAGACGTATCGATATCCCCAGCCTTCGCCTTGGATCGGCGTGGAGAGAGCGCGAATCACCACCGTGAACACGAGGCTCGTTGCGGCGTCCCGTGAAAAGGCGTCCAAGCGACTCCAGGACAGACACGCGGCAACCACGCAGATCACAGCGATCGGTGAATTCCACGTCGCAACGAGCGTCAGATGCATGGCGCTCGTGTACAGGTCGAATATGGACGGTACGCCCAGAAAGCCGCGAGCCGTTGCCGCCGTTGCCGACAGCGCCGCCGCATCGATTGGGGCGATCGAGCTGCCTCCCGTTCCCAGCTGACTTCTCCAAAACACGATTCCAATTCCGTACATGAGCATCATGTACCCAGCGGTCGCGAGCCGGCGCTGACGTACGTATCGGAATAGAAAGGGCAGAACGAAGAGCAGGTGCGGCGTCGGACTGTGCACGCCCAACGCGAGAAAGCCAACGAGAGGCAGCGCGATGATCGACCACCGACGATCCACGACGTACAGCCAGAGCCAGACCAACGCGAAGAACAAATGTGTCGGCATCGCGTACATCGTCATCGACATGACGAGGAACTGCGTCGACACCGCGAGCACCGCCATGGCGATCCACGCGCGGTGAGGTCGCTCCGGCCAAAGCCGCCGTGCGATCGAGCCGACGAGCAAAACTGAAACGGTCGCCAGCACCGGTCCTGCGAACCGATCGACGCCCAACGCCAGGAAGGCGGCGCGTATCAACGAGTGGACAGGCAGGTAGCTCAGATGCCATGTGCAGGGCTGCGCGATCGCGATCGACGTGGGCGTGAGATTTTGAATCCACCGACACCACTCCGGCGACACGACGGCGTTCCAGCGCCCATGCGCGAATATCGCCGCCTGGAACCAGGCCGAGTATTCGTCGTCGGCCAGAAAGAACCGATGAAAAATCAGGTCTGTTCCAACGACTGTGATGACGAACACCCAGGCCGCCATGACGAACGTTCCGACTCGCGCGTGCGCCGCCCACTCGAACGGGACGGCCGGGAGCAGCTCCTCTTCCCCGACCGGCCGGCGGAGCAGCACCAACGTCGCGATGGCGAAGAGCGCGACGAGGGCGAGCCACGGCAACTCGATTCGAACATACTGATCAAAGAACAAGCTGTAGTAGCGAAGCTGAAACCTGTCGACAGATGGAATTGCCAGGACGCCGACGCACGCGAGCCAGAGCGTCGCGATGGCGGCGAAGAGAACGGTACGTCGAGCTGTCGAATGGGAGCCGGGAACGTCCGGCAGTTCAGGGTCCGGCGGCGAGGCGGAATCGCTCACAGAGCCTTGGTCGGAGAGGGACGGATCTTGCTTCGCGATTGCCATGGAACGTACGGCCACCAGACCGTGAGCGCATCATGACGATACACACGACGCGTGCAGGCGCCATCGTCCGCCAACTCGATGACATCGAGATCGACGGCGGCAGCGGCACGCTCGACTTCGGACGTGGCAAAACGTTGCACGTGTCGAGTCTGGACAAGCCGTACTTTCCCGACGACGGCATCACCAAGGGCGGCGTCATGCGCTACTACGCGGGCGTCTCGCCGATGCTGCTTCCGGTCATCGCCGATCGGCCGCTCATCCTGAAGCGCTATCCGGACGGGATCGACGGCCCCTCATTCTTTCAACAAAATGCGGGGGCACACGTCCCTGACGGCGTGCGCGTGGCGCGGGTCGCCACCGCGGGAGGCGAGCGTGCCGAGCGCATCATCGGCGGCGACCTTCTTACGCTGCTCTACACCGTGCAAATCGGCACCATCGCGGTCCACACCTGGCAGGCTCGACTACAAAGTCCCGCGAGTGCGGACTCGACAACGATCGATCTCGACCCCGGCGACGACGTGCCGTTTCGCGAAGTGGTCACGTTGGCGAAACACATCAAATCTGAACTTGACAGAATGATGCTCCTGGGTGCAATCAAGACATCGGGTTCCAGTGGCCTGCACATCGTAGTGCCGTTGCCGCCGAAGACGGCGTTCGAGGACGCGGCGCGGGTCGCGGAACGCATAGCCGAACGCGTGGTGGAGGAGCACCCGGATCGCGCGACGATCGAGCGCAGCATCAAGTCGAGACCGGCGGGAACGATCTACGTCGACGCCCAACAGAACGCGCAGGGAAAGAGCGTCGTTGCGGCCTATTCCGTGCGTGAGCGAACGGGGGCGACGGTTTCGGCACCCCTCGACTGGAAGGAACTTTGCAGCTCGCTGCGGATCGAATCCTTCACCGTCGACACGATGCCGGTCCGGCTCCGAAAGGTCGGAGACCTGTGGGGCGTCGCAATGAAGCGCCGCAACACCAAACGCGCGATCGATCGCGTCCTCGATGACGCGTAAGCAGGAGAAGGGACATGGTGATGCAACAGCCATTCAGCGAAGAGCTGGCGCCGATCTATCGGCGGGAGTTGCCGGGGGGCGGGTACGTCCTGATCGACGTCAAGCGTGAGCGTGCGCTGGCACGGACGTGCGTGTCGGTGGAGCGGCGGACGAAAGAGGAGCGGCGCGATGGACACCGCCCGGTCGTGATCGCCGAAGCAGACGGCGACGAACGCTCGCCCGGATTCGCCGAGCTGTACCGGATTGCCGCGGACAACGCGGCGATCGCCCGTGCGATCCTCGAGCTCGAAGGTCCGCAGCGCGCGGACTAGCCGAGCAGGTCGAACCGAATGCCGCGCCGCTGCCGGCGCCGGCGCGGTGGTGCGTAGCGAAAGAGCTGCGCCGGACGCCCGCGTCCCTCGCTACGCCACTCATCGGTCGCTTCCACGAGCGCTGAGGCGTGCAAGGAGCGACGAAAGCTCGCCTTGTGAAGCCGGCGGCCCAACAACAGCTCGTAGACCGCCTGGAGCTCGCTGAGCGTGAAAGCGGCCGGCAGGAGCCGAAAGGCGATGGGGTGCTGATCGACGCGAGCCCGCATCGCGGTCATGGCAACCTCGATCTCCTCGCGATGGCGCACGCCGAGCGCGGGAAGCTCGGACAGCCCCACCCAGTCCGCGCTGCGCCGCGCGCCGCCGCCGGCATCGGGGACGAGCCCGAAATACGTGACGGTGAGCTGGGCGCCGCCGAGCGTCGCGGCCTGATCGAGAAACGACGGCGCGGCGCCTGCCGCATCCCGCGCGATCCGCGCTGCCGCTTCGTCGAGCGACTCTTCGCCGCGGAGCGTATCGGACGGCAGCGTCCATCGCTCGCGCCCCCGCGCTTTGCCGACATCGCCGGGCGCGAGCAACACCGCGAGCTCGCTGCCGCGCGGGGTGAGCAAGACGACGTCGATCGCGAGTGTTACGGTGCGCGGCGTCGTGCGCGAAGAGGACGTTCGATCGGGCATTGCACGCGAATTAGTAACAATTCGCTAATAAAGTCAAGCCCGCGCCGGCGTTTACGGCGACGACGGGGCGCGCGGTACTGCCAATCGATCGATTCCCGCGCCGAATTGCAACAGTGGCGGGATGCTGATCGGAAGTCGGCCAGTGATGGACGTCACGCCGATCAGTGCGCGGCCCGCCGCAGTCTGCGAGACGGGGAACCCTCCCCACGCAACAAGGTAGCTCGATGCAGCCGGCACCTGCTGCAACATGTACGGGTTGCCGAACGCCACGATCAGCGTGCGCGGATGACGGCGCACGAGGTCGCGCATGAACTGCGCAATCGGCTCCGGCGCGTTGGGGTTGGAAATGTTCGTTCCGGTCGAGAGGTACGACCCCACGACGGCGACGTCGACCGAGTCCGACAGCGCGAGCAGCCGGCCAAAGTTCGGCGACGGATCTTCCGGGTTGATCAACTCGGTGCGGAGCGACGGCACGGCCTGCCGTAACTCTGCATTGAAGGTCGCGCCGGCGGGCAAGTCGGTGCGCGTCGCGATCGTGATCGACAGCACCCGCGTCGGCGCGCCCGTGCGCGCGAACGGAACGAGACTGAGCGAGTCCTTCGCGAGCGTGATCGACTTCTCCGCCGCCAGCGATGCGACCGCGAGGTTCGCCGTATCTCCGACGACCGCGCGCACCGAGTCGAGATCCACCACTCGGCGCCGGTCGAGACCAAAGCGCCGCTTGATCTCTAGCACCCGGCGAACCGACGAGTCCACGCGCGCCTGCGTAAAGCGGCCTTCGCGTACGCCGGCGACGACCGCGTCGATCGCTCCCGGAATGTCACTCGGCATCAGCAGAATGTCGTTCCCGGCCGCGAGAGCGAGCTTCGACGCTTCCGCGATACCGATGCTGTTGTTCACCGCCACGCCATAGTTGCCGGCGGCCACCTGCCCAGTCGCAGGCGCGGCCTTCCCTGCCGTGAGGCGCGCCAGGACACCGTTCATGTCCATGGCGTCGGTGATCAGCAAGCCATTGAAGCCGAGCTGGCGGCGCAGAAGTCCGGTCATGATCACCGGATTCAGCGTTGCCGGCACCGACGCGGTGTCGAGCGACGGAATGAGACCATGGAACGTCATCATGCCTTGCACGCCGGCAGCGATGGCGCGGCGAAAGGGCACGAGCTCAACGGAATCGAGCCGCTCGCGGCTCGCGTGAATCGTCGACACGGTGAGATGCGAGTTCTCGTCCGTGTCGCCGTGTCCCGGGAAATGTTTCCCGGTCGCCATCATCCCATGTTCTTGGATACCGTGAATCAACGCGGCGCCCATGTCGGCGACGAGACGCGGGTTTTCACTGAACGACCGCACGCCGATCACCGGGTTCGCCGGGTTGTTGTTGACGTCGAGCACCGGCGCGAAGGCGATGTGTACGCCGAGCGCACGTCCTTCGAGCGCCGTGACGCGCCCTTGTTGGTACGCGAGCGACGTGTCGCGCGATGCGCCGAGGCCCATCTGCGGCGGAAACATCGTGGCGCCGCCGAGGTAGATGTTGTTCGGCAGGAAATAGCCGCCGCGCTGCCGGAATCCGGCGCCCGTTTCATAGTCCGCGCCGACGACGAGCGGCAGCGTGCTGAGTCGCTGCATCGCGTTGAGCTTCACGGCGGTCTCGATCGGAGACCCGATGGATACGATGAATCCGCCGACGTGCTCGTGCGCGATCAATTGCTGGATGCGCGCCCAGTTCGCGCTCGACGTTGGAGCGTAGTCGCCGAAGAGCTGCGGCCACACGAGCTGGGCGGCTTTGTCGCGCGGGGACAGCGTCGCCATGACGGAGTCGACCCACGGAGAGGGGCGAGAGGCGACAGGCGAGGCGGCGGAGGTGCTCGTCGATGAACGCGCGCACGCGAACAGCGTAGCCACGCCGAGCGCTGCAAACACGGACCGCACGACCTTGCCGCTCGTCTCCCTGCCGCCCGTCTCGCTCACCATTGAATCGTCCCCTTCTTCGTGGTGTCGACGTCCTCTTCCGCACCGGACTTGAAGAGAAACGCCTCCATGTTCTGCTTGAGAAAGCTCCGCGCCTGCGGATCCATGACGTTGAGACCGTAGTGGTTGATCAACATCGTCTGCTGCTTGAGCCAGAGGCCCCAGCAATCCTGGCAAATATTCTCGACGACGCGTTGGCCGATCGCACCAGGAAATGGCGGGCGCTCGAAACCAGGTTTCGTCTGATTACATCTCGTGCAAGAAATATCCATGTAAGGCCTCCGGGTCGTACTGAAAGCTACTTATGACGGGCATTAATGGCGCCAAGTGGACAGGCGGACACCCTTGGTCTCTGCGCCCTGAGATCGGGATGCAGAGTCGAAGACGGAAGTGGGCCAACCGGCTGACGCCAGTTGGCCCACTGTATTCTCAGATCAGAGCCCAGAGACCGAGAGTGGTCGCGCCTCAGGAATCGGTATTCCGAGCCTCAATGCCCGCGCGCGTAATCCACTTTGGCGAGCCGTACGAACTGCAGCATACGGATGTACAACCAGCCTACGTCGAACTCGAACCACTTGGCCGCAAAGCGCGCGGATTTCGGGTCGGCATGGTGGTTGTTGTGCAACTCTTCGCCGCCGAGCCAGATGGCGATCGGGGAGATGTTGCGGCTCTCGTCCTTGACCTGGAAGTTGCGATAGCCGAGCGCGTGACCGACGCCGTTGACGATGCCCGCCGCCCAGAACGGAATCCACAGCATCTGCGCGCCCCACACGGCCGCGCCGATGAAGAAGCCGAACAGATAGATGTCGATCGCGAGCATGACGAGGATGCCGACCCAGTTGAGGCGGCTCAGCACGTGACGCTCGATCCAATCGGTGGGCGTGCCCTTGCCGTACTTCTCGAGGATGCCCGGCTGGCGCACGGCCTTGCGATAGTAGAAGGCGCCCTTGAAGACGATGTTGCGCAGGCCTTCCATGAGCGGGCTATGCGGATCGCCTTCACGATCGGCGAACGCATGATGCTTCCGATGGCACGCCACCCATTCCTGCGTCACGATCGCGGTGGTGAGCCACAGCCAGAGACGCATCGGAAGCGCGGCGATATAGTGTAACCGAACCCCGCGGTGCGTCTGCGCACGATGGAGGAACAACGTGACGCACACGTTCGTGAAATGACCGGCGATCACGATGAACAGGACCGGCATCCACCAATGAGATGCCAACGCGCCAAATCCTGGCATTGCGTTACTCCACAATCGAAAGAAGAGAAAGACGTACAGGCTTCAAAATCTAACGGACGGCCTGACTCGCTGCTATACAGACGATTTGGCGGAGATCGAAGCCACTATTGCGTCAGCGTTTGGTCGGGCTCGCTGGAATGGGCGGAACAGCACCTCCGCCCGTCGACGAGGACTGGCGCTCGACGGGCGGCGCATCGCCCCACACGTCGTTCGAAGAGTTCCAGTCGGGCACGTTTGCATCCGGCCACAAGCGCACCCCCGTAACCGGCCTGATCGCGGGTATGGTCGCCGTGTAGCGATCCGACTGCGCCCAGATCTGCACCGGCAGCTTGACGTCCTGCGTCGTTCCGTCGTTGAACTTGAGCCGCATGGTCACCGGAAAGGGAATGCTCGTCACGCGCCGGAGATGGACTTCCACGAGACTCTGGCCGGCGAGCTGGCGCATCCCCACTCCGTCGATCGCGATGTCGAGAACATCCGTTCCATAGAAGAACGCGTTCCAGAACCATGCGAGGTCCTCGCCCGAAACGTCCTCCACCGTGCGAAAGAAATCCGCCGGCGTCGGATGTTTGAACGCCCAACGCCGCGTGTATTCGCGCATCGCACGATCCATCGCGTCGCGGCCGATCACGTTGTCGCGCAGCGCGAGCAGCACCGCGCCAGGCTTACGATACCCGATGGCGCCGAGTGCGCCGGGATCGATGCGATCGGGCGGCGTCATCAGCGGCGATTGCGTCCCGTTGTCGACCGATTGCTTCCAGTTCGCAACGTACGCCGGAAACGCGTTGGTGCCCGGCGCGCGTCGCTCGTTCGAGAACGCGTTCTGATACGTATTGAAGCCTTCGTCCATCCACGCGTACCGACGTTCGTTCGAGCCGACGATCATCGGGAACCACTCGTGTCCTTGCTCGTGATCGATCGTGCCGAATATCGACGCGGGATCCGCGGTGCCATACCCGACCATCACGAACATGGGATACTCCATGCCGCCGACTGGTCCGGCGACGGACGTCGCCTGCGGATAGGGATAGTGCATCCACAGCTCCGAATAGGTGCGGATGGACCACTGCGTCTGCTCCGCCGCCGCTTCCCACGCCTTGCCGGCTTTAGGGAACTGATAATACGCCTGCGTCAGCACGCCGTCCCAACTCGCGGCGTCCCACCGGAAATCCGGCGCGGCCGCCCACGCGACGTCGCGCACGTGCTCGGCGCGAAATCGCCAGGTCTTCATCCCGCCGACGGCGCGATGCCTGGCCGCCGCAGCCTCGTCCGCGGTGATCACCGGCAACACGCGCGAGGAGTTCATCGCGTGGCCGAGTCTGTCCATCTGTGCCGACGAAAGTACCTCGGTGCGGTTCTGCAGCACACCGCTGGCGGCGACGACGTAGCCGGCGGGTACCGTCACGGAAAAGTCGATGTCGCCGTACTCGAGATAGAACTCGCCCTGGCCGAGGTAGGGATCGGTGTTCCACCCGCGCACGTCGTCGTAGACCACCATGCGCGGGTACCATTGAGCAATCTCATATAGCGCGCTGTCGCGCCCCATCCGGTCGGAGCCGTGCTCCGGAATGGCGAACGAGTATTGCATGCCGATGGCGATCGAGCCGCCGTGCGGCGCGAGCGGCGTGTCGAGATCGATGCGCAGCATCGTGTCGTCGATCTTGCCCGTGGTGCCGCGGCCGTTGACCTGCAACCCGGTGAGGTCGTACCCGCCGTCGAATCCGCGGACGCCCCACCGAGATTCCGCGGGGAACATCGCCGAACCCTTGCTCCCCGGCCGATATAGGTTCTGATCGAGTTGCAACCACACGAAGCGCAGCGTATCGGGGGAGTTGTTGGTATAGCGAATGCTCACCGTTCCGCGAAGCTTTTTCGTCGCCGTGTCGAGCGTCGCAGCCACGGTATAGTCGGCGCGCTGCTGCCAGTAGTCGGGCCCAGGCGCACCGGTAGCCGTGCGATAGAGATTCGGACCGGGCCACTCCATGCGGTCGATGCGCCGGAAGGGATCCGCCGCCGTCGTGAACGTGGGCCGAGTGACCGTCGGCTCGGCAGGGGGAGTCCCCTCTCGGAACGTCTCGACCCGGACCGGAGTCATCACCTCGGGCCGGTGCCAGGCGCACGCGCTCACGGACATGAGCAGGGCGACCATCATGGAACGAGGCACGCGGTCATTCTCCTTGAGTGACGGTGGTGGACGCTGCATAGTGACACCGTACGAGCGCCGCACCCCCGCGCTCGCCTTGCGACGACACTCGAGCCCCGATAGGCTGACTTCGTAATGCGCAATCGATCTGGTTCTACCCCATCACTGACGCCAAGTGTCGACTCGAGCCAGTTGCGGGCCACCGCCGCGGGCACGACAAAGTTCAGCGAGCGTTTCGCGACGCGCTTTGCCGCGGATTATTTTCGCGCCACCACCTTCGGTCCAACCGTGTCGTCCATCGGCATCGGGACGTATCTCGGGGAGAGCACGGCGGACGACGACGCCTCGTACGAAGCGGCGGTCGCGCATGCGATCGAATCGGGCGTCAACGTCATCGACACGGCGATCAATTACCGCTGCCAACGGTCGGAGCGCGCGGTAGGCGCCGCAATCCAACATGTGCTCGCCGTTGGGCCGGTCGCACGCCACGAGCTCCTGGTTTGCTCCAAGGGCGGATATATCCCCTTGAACGGCGCACCGCCAGCGACGCGAGAGGAGTACCAGAAATACGTCCAACGGGAATTCATCGACCCGGAAATCCTCCGTCCGGAGGACATCGTGGCTGGAGGGCACAGCCTGGCTCCGCGGTTTCTCCGATACTGCCTGGCGAAGACACGTCAGAACCTCGGGCTGAGAACGATCGACGTCTATTACGTCCACAATCCGGAGCAGCAGTTGGGCAGCATCGCTCCCGAGGAGGTTCGCGCCCGCCTCCGAGCAGCGTTCATGGTGCTCGAAGACGCGGCAACGCGAGGCGAGATCGGGGTGTACGGAGTGGCGACCTGGGAGGGGCTGCGGCTGCCGCCGGACGCGAAGTGCCACCTTGGATTGGAGAGTATGGTCGGCCTGGCTCGCGAGGTGGGCGGCAACGATCACCATTTCCGGGCCGTGCAACTTCCGCTGAACCTGGGCATCAGCGAGGGCGCTCGCGTGGCGACCCAGCCGCTCGGCACTCGTCAGGTCACCGTCTTGGAAGCGGCTACTGAGCTCGGCATGTCGGTTTTCGGCAGCGCCACGCTGCTACAAGCGAAGCTGACCTCTGGACTGCCGGCGGCTATCGGGGCCGCCTTTCCAGGGTCTCGGACGGACGCTCAGCGAGCCATTTCGTTTGCCCGCTCCTTGCCGGGGATAACGTCGGCGCTGGTCGGTATGAAACGGATCGATCACGTGGACGAAAACTTGGCTTCGGCGTCGTCGTAACAGGAGACCTCGCCGGATCGTCGAGCTGCGTGCGGTCGAAGGGGATTCAGGCAAATCCGCAGTCGGGGCGCGTAACTGCATATCGTTGATCTAGAACGATTTATGCAGATGCCCGAGTGGCGAGACTGCGCGCGCGTTACGCCGCAGCCCGGAGGTGTAACGCGCACATAATGGCGCCCCCGTACCTTATCACTTCAATGAACGCCGTATTGCCCGCCTCAAGCCTGGCGAGCAGAACGGTTCTGTCCAGCGATACGAGCGCAAGTGAGTCAATTGGGAATTGTGACAACGAAGTCGACGATTCAGACGCAGCGCCGTGCTGGATTCACACTGATCGAAACGATCGTGACGGTCGGGCTGATCTCCGTACTTGCTGCGTTCGTCATTCCCACGGTCATTCAAAAGGCGTCAGCGGCGGATCCGGTCAAGGTTCAGAACGACCTGAATGCGATTCGGCAGGGGATGGAAACCTTCGCGGGCGACGTGAAGGCGGGCTTTCCGAACCAGGTCAGAGTGCTGACCTCAGTGCCGCTGACCACGAATCATCTCATCGATAGCACGACGTTGATCAGCGCCGGCCAGATCCTGATCTGGAACGGTCCGTACCTGGCGTCCACGATTGGGACGAACCCGATGGACAGCCTGGCGACCGGATACTCCGGCTACATCATGAACCACATCCAGCGCTACGACATCATCAACAACGCCGGGGAGTTCTACGGCGGTGCTGGACCGACGCATTTTTCGGCGAACTCGACGTTGTTCGCTTCGTTGCGGATCGACGGACTCACGGCGCTTCAGGCGGCAATCATCAACGCCATGATCGATGGTGTAGACGATGTGAACGTAGGGTCCGGATTGCTTCACGCGGGAGCGAACGCTTCGGGCCGTTTCCGCTTCGACCCACCTGTGAACGGCAACGTGACGGCGTACTTCCTCGCGTCGCCGATCACTACGTGACCCAGTCGCGGGAGCCTCGCATGCGCACCCTCCGCACCCTTCGTATACCTCGTGGCCAACGTCGCGGGTTTACCCTGGTCGAGACGATTGTCACCGTCGGCATTCTGTCCGTGCTGGCGGCGTTTGTCGTTCCGTCGGTGCTCAACAAAGCCGATAGCGCCGATCCGGTGAAGGTCGCCAACGACCTCAACTCCATCTCGACGGCGATTCAATCGTTCGCGTCGGACGTGAAGGGAACGCTGCCCGGCGACCTGGAAGATCTCACCGCGCCGTTGCTGACGAACGCGTCGTGCAACACGATCAACCCGTGCGACTCGACCGTCACGCACACCGACATCTATACGGCGCAGCAGGTGCGGCTCTGGCACGGACCGTATCTGTCCGCGTCGATTGCGGCGGATCCTGCCGCATCGCTGCGCAGCGGGTACGTCGCCGAGATCCACAACATGCTCACGCGCTTCGATTCGTACAGCGGCGTGCCGGAGTTCTGCACGAGCATCGGTACGCAGACGGTGCCGTGCGCCGGATTCATCGCTTCGAACCCGCTGTACGTGGCGGTGCGGGTGGACAGCTTGAACTTGACGCAGGCGCTGACGGTGAACGCAATCATCGACGGGCCGAACGAGTCCCAGCCGGGGCTGCAGGGACGTTTCCGCTTCCCGAGTCCGCCATCGCCGACGGCGTTGGCGACTCCAGCCTACTTTCTGGCGACCCCGGTGCCGTAACGTTTTGTTCCGTCCGCTAAAGTTTCGGACGATTGTGCCGAAACTCATTGATCAGCTTGTGTTTGTCGCTAGGGAAGTTGGTGCAAACTGTCCCTTGCCGGTTGGGCCGGTTTTCGTAAAATTGATGGGCTCAGGACGAAGCCTGCTACTAGCTCCGGGACGCCTACGGGGCACCGAATGTGGCGGGTGGTACTCCGAGGTGTGGCGCCGCGAATGATGCCACATCGTACTTCGTGCTGAATCCGGCGCTGTCGCCGGACAACCTATTTTTTGGGACGAGACTTCGACGATGATCTCTCTCCGGTCGGTCACGACCTTCACCGCTGCGCTTGTTGTCGCCCTGAGTCTGTCGGGCTGCGCCGATACAGCGACAAATCCGCTCACCTCGAGTGGGCTACGCCCCTCCGGCGCGAGCTTTTCCAGCTCGAAGACGGTGACGGGAGCGATTGATTCCCGTGTGCTGCTCAACAAGGCCGGGGATGCGAGTCTCGAAGTCCATACCGGCACCTTCGACGACGCCACGAACGTTGCCGCGGCAAACGGCACCCTGTCGTCGCTGACCTACACCGTCAAGAACGGATCGACGATGGTCACGACCCATACGGTCAAGTTCAACAAGACCGCGTCGAGCTACTTCGTGCATTTGAATCTCTGTCAGTCGTCGAATGATGACGATGACGACGATGACGGAAGCAGCAGCGCGTCCGCGTGCTCGCAGCATTGGTTGCCAGCCTACAAGCTGACGGTGTCGGCGAACCTCAAGGGTTTGGGCTCGGACGGCAAATCCTCAGGCACGGCGAGCGGCGACGCGATCGTCATGTATCTGCCGGACATCGACCTGACACAGCAGGCGCTCTCGATCGTTGGCGGCGGCGGATTGACGCCCGCGACCAGCGTGACGCCGGCTGTGCCGACGACCTTCTCGGTTCCCTTCCCCAATAACAAGCCGATCGTGAACGGGCCGCTGGGTAGCGGCACCGTGCCAAACGGCGTCGGTGTGCAGACGACCTGTCTCGTCACGGTCGATGGACTACCGCAGCTGCCGTTTCCGAGCGGCGTGTACAACAAGTACACGAACCCGAACGCGTTCGGCTATGTCGGTGGGGTTACGCAAACCATCGCTGCCGGGACGAGCATACCCTGTCAGTTCACGCTGTCCTTGCCGGCTGGAGCGCACAAGATCGTCGTGACGGCGATCGTGCTCTATCCGGGCGATTACGACGCGACGAACAACAGCACCGCCACGTTCACGGTCACCGCGGCGCTTGGCCCGCCGGACATTGCAGCGGCCACGCTACAGCAACAGGCGTCGACGGGCGGTGCCCTTTCCCCGTTGGGCGGCTTCACGGTGATGGCCACCGTGCCGATCAACCTGGTGCAGTGGGTGTCGCTGGTCTCCGGTGCACCCACCGGGCCGATCGCGTGTACGCTGACGCTGACGAACACGAGCATCGCCAACTCCACGCCGGTGTCGTACAACGGCAGCGCGCCAAGCTCGTCGGCTTCGTGCGTCGTTCTGGTCACGTTTCCCGCAGCCGGCACGTACACCATCACGAGCACGGTCGCTACGCCGGCAACGGTCACCGACCCGAATCTCCTGAACAACACGGCGACGAACACGCTGGTCGTGACGAGCGGGCCGCCGTCCAGCACCGTGGCGGTCGGTGACATCTCGTACGCCGACCCGTACAACGCCGGCGCCATCAATGCCCTCACGGCCACCGGCGCGCCCGAGGATACCGTGCACGCGGGCGACCTCGTCACCTACACGGCCGGGCTCAACGTCGCTGGGCTCACCAATACGAGCGCGGTGAACGTGACGTGCAAGGTCATGGAAGGAACGACAGATCTGGCGAGCAGAATCACCTGGGTGACGGGACCGACCTTGAATGCCGTGACCGCGGGACAAAAGGCCTGCGTGTTCAAGCTCGCGTTCGACGAAACGGATAATGTGGCGCACAATCACACGATCACGGTGTCGGTGACGACTCCGGGGTCGACGAACAACGCCACGTCGGCGAGCACGAGTCTCAATGGAACGATCAGCAACGTGGTGCGCGTGCACACGGTCGCCGCGCCGCTCCAGCGCGTTGGTGACGGCACGGCGGCGAACGCAGCCGCGATCGTGAACATGGACACGACGAAACAATCGACCGCGGTGACGTTCCAAACGGTGATCGCGAACGCGACGACGCACGCGACGCGTGTGGATTGTGCACTGACCGCGAACACGCTGTTGCTGCAGGCGGCGGTCGGGACGGTGACGGGCGTGAACGTGCCGGCGAACGGATCGGCGAAATGCCAGTTCAAGGTGACCGCGGCCACGGTGGGATCGTATCCGTTGTCGGTCACCGTGACGCCGTCCTCGGGCGCCCCGCTCGACCCCATTCCCGCGGCTGACCATGTTGCGAACGGCGTCATTACGGTCGTGAGCACGGGCGCCTTCACGAGCATCAACCTGCAGTCGGTGGGCTTGGATCAGCGGTGGTACAGCGCGAGCGGCGGGCCGGCATTCCCGGTCTATTCGCTGAACGTTCAGCGACTCGACATCAACCAGATGGCGCTGCTCGTTGTGCCGGCACAGGCGACGCTCGGTCACTTCACGCTCAACACGCAGATCGTCAACGGTGCGTACTCCTATCCGGTAGCGAGCATCTCTGGAGATGTGCTTCGGTCGGAGACGAGCGGGACTCGCTGCTCGGATGTTGCGGCGCCGGCAGGTACGGCGTACGCGAATGCGCCGGCGGATTTCCCGACGGCCAACATCACGTTCGCGGCCGACATCTGCGCTGCGCCCACGACGGTGGGCACGAACACCGGGTACCAGGCGATCACCATCGACTTTACCCAGTCGATGACCCACGCGATCATCAACCCCGATCCCAAGTTCGTTCTTGGCGGAGCGACCGCGGCGGATGTATATGTGAAGGTCGATCTGTTCTTCTCCCTGACGCCAGGGGGAACGAGCGATCATGTGTCGGCGATCATCCGGCTACCGCTGAACGCGCCCCGATCCGCCGACATCAACGACGGGAATGGTCACGATCTGTGGACGCAGACCTCCGCGGCGCCGTTGGTGGTCACGTCGATTCCATGATGTGCAGATGTCGTAGTGCGTTGCGAACGCGACGGAGGAAGTAATGGCTGCGTGGCGATCGAGAAAGGGTTTTACGCTGATGGAGGTAGCGGTGTCGGCGGTACTGATTGGTATCCTTGCCGCCGCTACGGTGCCAACGCTTTCCGAATTCGTCGAGACGCGCGACGCCGAGTCCACGGCGAAGACCCTGGCGACGATCGCCAATGGCGTCGCTGCGTTCAAGACCGCCGTCGTCGCCGGTGCGGCGGGAACGAACGTCTATCCGAAGAACATCTCGTATCTGACGAACGCGATTACAGCTACCAGCCTGAGCAGCTGCGGCACGACTTATTCAGCGGTGGGTCCAACCACAAACCTCGTCGCCAACTGGACGGCCAACGCGCCATTCGTTCCGTTCTACATCCAGGGGGGTGGCACGAGCGCGCTCGCGACACCGCTAGGGATCATTCAGGACGCGATGATACGAAGTGGTACGACGGCAGTCGTGGGCACGCTGGCGATTCAGATGTTGGCGATCGACTCAATGGACGCCGTTCGCCTCGAGCGGGTGATCGACGGCGACGACGCCACGGGCGCGAATCTCACGACCGGGCTGCTCCGCATCACCTTCAACGGTTCGGGCACGGCTGCGCGTACGGCCGACATCCAGTACGTCATGCCCGTCGCGAACAAGTGTTGACCAACCGCGCGCGACTCCGGAAGGGATTTACGCTCGCGGAGGTCATCGTCAGCATCACGCTGGTGGCGATTCTCTCCGCGGTCGTCGTTCCAGTGGTGCGCGGCCGCTTTCAGGACGGATACGAGAATTCGTTAATTCAAGAATTCTCTACTCTCGCGGCGGGCATCAATGCCTACCGACAGGACATCGGCAAATACCCGCCGAAGCTCGATTACCTGTCGGCGATTCCCGCGGTAGGAACGGCGAAGGATTTTTGCGGAAACCTGCTGGCCGCGAGCGATTGGGCGAAGTGGCGCGGCCCGTACGTTTCACGGATGATCACGAACTCGCCCGCCTACTACGTGGTGGCGCAATCGGATTCCGTTCAAGATCTCCTGACTCGTCCGGCGGGTTTTCTGAACACGATCCAAATTCAGATCGTCGGTCCCGATACGGTCACGACCGTACATGTGGACCTGAAAATCGACGGCTCCGTTCTGCGAACCGGCGGCACGCTGCTCTGGTCGTCGGGTGCCGGAGTGTCGACCGAGATGCGTTACGTCATTCCGACGCGCACCAACGGCTGTTGATTCGCCGAGCTAGCGCGAGTTGCGGGCCGCGAGCTGTAGCCGGAAATCGGTAACCGCGATCGTCGCAAAGGTCGCCCGACCACCGAGCCACACCTGCGCGGCCGCTGCGCTGACGTCGCCCAGGAAGGTCAGCGACGACCGCCACCGCGCCTGCCCGTCCACGAAGAACGTGACGGACCGATCGTCGCCGATCGACAGCTCGAGAAGATGGCTCGCGTCATTTCCGAGAGACGTTGCGCGATCGGAGAACGTTTGCTGTCCGACTGAATAGACGAAGTTTCCGGACGCGGCGTCCCACTGAATGGCGATGAGCGGAGCAAAGCGCGGCACGCGCGGGTTGAGTTGTGCCTCAGCCGTCGCGGGCACGAGCGCGATAGCGAACGTCGCCGCCGCGGGCCTGCCTGTGAACGGAGCGAACAGCCGCGCGCCGGTTCGCAGCCCCGCACGGAGCTGCACGCTCGAGCGCAACAGCACGCCGCTCTCCCATTCGAGATCCCCATTGGGGTAGAGCGCCGGCGACATCGTACCGGGCGCGCGCGCAACGTACGGCAGGGGCTCACCAAGCGGCAGCCAACGCGAATCAATTCGCGGCGCCGAGAACGAGTCTGCGATCGTGATCGACTGTGTCGTGCTCACCGCCAGCGCAACCGTGTCGGCGCGCCAGCCCGGGATCGACGCAATGACCGACGCATTGCCCGGTGCTCGACCCACCACGTGCAGCGAGGACGACGGCTTGTTCGTCGGATCGGCGGGCTGCACGATTTTGGGATCGAGAACGCTCCATCGAACCGAGCGCGCGGGGAGTGCAGCGCCGTCCACCTGGAGATTCAACAGCGTGAGGAGCGCAGTGTCGCCGAGTGCGAGTGATGAACCGCCAATGATGCGGAGCCGATCGACGTACCCCTGGCGCGGTCCGCGCCATGCCGCGATGGAAAACTGTCGTCCCGCCGGAGTGAGACGCCGCACGTCTCCACCGAGCGACGGCCGCGTGTAAACGGCGAGATCGCCATCGCGCGCCGACTCGAAGGCGAGCGTGCGTCCGTCGGGCGAAAACGTCGCGTGGTCCTCGTCGCCGCGGTCGGACACCGTCCACAAACGCCCGTCGACGAGATCCTGCACGTAGACGCGCGATCCACCACCGCGGGAACTGGTGAAGGCGAGGAACCTGCCGTCGGCCGACCAGCTCGCGTGATAGTCGTCGGCAGCGCTGGACGTCACGTTGCGCGTGTCCGTTCCGTCGGCGCGACTGACGTACACGTCCCGTTGCCGGCTGGCGGCCGATCGAGCGACCCAGGAGATCGATGCTCCATCCGGCGACCACTGTGCTTCGGTGACCGCTCGTGCGGACGACGTGTCGAGCGGGATCGGCGCGGAGTTGGTTCCGATCCACTTCACGAACAGGTCGGAGTCGAGGCTGCCGTCGTCCAACGTTCGAGTCGAAGTGAAGAGCAGGGCGCGACCGTCGGGCGACCAACCCATCGCGACATTGTCGCCGGCAGCGACGGCGACTGGAATGGTGTCGCGCCGATCGGCCGAGATCACGAACAGGCTCTGCCCGTGAGACGTCACGCGCTCGACCGCCACATGCTGTTTCGTAGGCGACAACAATGGAGCCGTCCACGCTGACGGCAAGGAATCCAACCACGCGGGGCCCGGCATATCCGGCGGAGGCGGCTGCAATGGAGACGGCCCGCGCGAGGCCCCCGGCAACGATTGAAGCGCCGTCTGGCCGCGCACGCCCCGCTCCACGAGCACGAGGGTGTCCGACACTACCCGTGTAGCGGCTCGTGCCGCGAGGCCGCGACGCGCAACGATTCCGATCGCCACGATGATCACCGAGACGGCAATCGACATCAGCCATTGCTGCCGAGTGGCGACGCGAACACGGCTGCGCCGTGCGGGAGTCGCGGCGCTTGGTTGACGTGGCGGATCGGGGACCTCCGCCTCGGCCGCTACATCTTCCGGCAGGTCGATGGCATCGGCGGCATTGCGCGTGTCCGGTACATCGGGCGGCTCGTCGACGGGTGCCGTCGTGGTGCCGGGAAGCGCCAACTGACCGCGTCCGAACGCCGTCAGCAACGATTCGATCTCGCGTCGCGCGCGTTCCTCTGGCGCGAACGTGAGCGCGATGCTCAGCAGCCGCGCCACTTCGGCCGCCGCGCCGACGGCCGCCGCCGCGAAGGCACCGGCACGCGCGTGTACGAATGCCTCTGAGCCGCGTGCGGCCAACGCATACAGGGCCGCGAGCTCCGCATCGGTACGGGTGTTCTCCGCGCGGAGCGCGTCCGCCGCCCAGCTGGCGAGCAATGCTCGGCCGGCCAGCCCACTGGTCTCGACCAGAAAGGACAGCGCGCAATCGTGCGCCAACACGAAGCCGTCTCCGACCGTGCGAAGTAATCCAGCACGGGTCAGCGCTTCCGCCGCCTCGAGCGCCGCGGACTCGGGCAGATGCGCCGCGGCGGCGAGCAGCCGGAGCGATGCACTTCGCTCGAAAAGCGACGCCGCAAAGAAGACGCGGCGTTGGGAGGACGTCGCGGCCTGCAGCCTGGCCCAGAGGATGTCGCGGAGCGGCGCCGGCGTGTCCGTCGGCGCGTCGCCTGCCGCGGCGCGGCGCGCGAGATCGATCGCGGCGAAGGGAAACCCGTTGGTGGCGCGGGCGATCCGGTCGACGTCGATGAGAGATTCGTGATGTGATCCGCGGAGCGCTTCGCGCACGATGGACGCCGCTTCATCGACCGACAACGGCTCGAGCACGATGCGCATGTCCGGGGCACCGTCCTCCGCGACGACGAGCGCACGCAGCCGTTCGACGACCTGCGACGCGCTCCGCTCGGTGCGGTACGCAATCACGAGCATCACCGGGGACTGGTGCAGGCGGCGGGAAAGGTACGTCAGCAGATCCAACGTGGACGCCGATGCGTGCTGTGCATCGTCGATGATCAGGCAGACCGGCCGCTCGTACGCCACCGCGTCGATGAGCGCGGCGATGCCTTCGAAGAATCCAAGGCGTCCCGTGGCGTCCTCGATCGGCGCAACGGCGGGAAGCTCAAACGAGTCGCGTAACTCGGGAAGCAGCCGTGCTGCCTCGGCGAGCAGATGCCGGCTCGCGCCCGAAATGCCGGGCGCGCGAACGATGGGCCGGAGCGCCTCGGCGATCGCGATGTATGGAAGTCCGCCGCCGCCGGCCGCCTCGCGGCCGCGGAAGAGCAGCACGTTGCCGAGATTGCGCGCGCGTTCGGTGAATTCGTCCAACAGGCGCGATTTTCCGAGCCCAGAGCTGCCTTCGACGAGAGTGGTCGCGCCGCGTTCGGCGCGGAGGCTCGTGAAGGCCTGGAGCATCTTCGAGAGCTCGGCGTCGCGCCCGACAAAGCTGGAGCTTCCTGTCCCATTGACGCGTTCGGCGGACTGCGGAGTTGTGCTTTCCTGTTTGCGGCGCTTCTGCAGGCGGTCGATCAGCGATCGAATCGCCGCGGGCATTTCAACGTCGAGCTCGTCGTGGAGCCGCGCGGCGAACTGGAGCGCCGAAGTGAGCGCCTGCGCGGGACGTCCGGCGGCGACGAGAGTGTTCGCCTCGAAAATCGCGGCTTCTTCGTCGTACGGCGCGACGGCGGCCAATCGTTCCGCGAAGCGCAGGGCGTCACGTGCCCGGCCATCGCTCGCCGCAGCCCCGCCGGCTGCGAGCAGCGCCTGCTGGAACCGGGCGCGGAGGCGGACCCGCTCGCTGTCGGACCAACGATCGAAGGCCGGCTCGCCGAGCTCGAGTCCTTCGAGGAACTCGCCGGCATACGCTTCGACGGCCTCATCCCATCGCCCGGAGTCGCAGGCCGCGAGAAACGAGTCGCGATCGATTCGGACCAGCCCGTCGCCGGCGATGGCGACATGTTCCCGGTCCTGGGGAAGCACCTCTTCTCCGAGGACGGTCCGGAGCCGGTGCAGCGACTGGCGGAAGGCGTTGCGTGCCTTTTCCTCTGGAATCTCGCCCCAAAGGATGCTGATGAGCTCGTCACGCCTCGCCCGTCCGCGGACGGCGAGGTAGGCCAGCATGGCCAGCGACTTTCCGGGCCCTAGGCCTGGAAGAGTGCGGCCGTCGCTGGCCACCACGGATGGGGAGCCAAGGACCTTGAAATCGAACAGCGGAGTGTTGTTTCGCAGCGTCGTCGCCGAGCGTCCTAGGTCATGATCGCAACCTGAGCGATCAGATGAAACAAGCTACGCTAACGTTAGTTATGACAGATGATTGCGCCGTCCGTAACACTTGGTCAAAGGCGACTAACGACCGAGTAACGCCTCGCGGCGATAATTCCTTCATCAAAACGTGTGGAACGCTGTCGTCCGGCGCGCGTGGCGTGACGGGCTCAAGTGGCCAGAACGGGGACAATTCGAATGAGACCTTGTCCCGTAACGGAGTGAATACGTCGAATAACGCGGCCGTAACCCCGGCCGAATACAGTTCCGCTCAGGTGGATGGCCGACGGGTTGGGACTGCCGAAAAACTGAGCTTCATGAATTACAGGCACTTTGCGCGTGCGTCGACTCTTGGATTCACCCTTCCCGAAATCCTTGTCTCGCTCAGCCTGATCGCAGCATTAGCGGCAGTCGTCGTTCCGGCGATGTTGAGCCAGGTGAAGAAGGGCGATCCGACGCGTGTGGGGAACGACGTGGTGAACATCAGAAGTGCGGTGGAGGCATTCCTGGGCGATGTGCGACGGTATCCGGGGGGTTTCAGCCAGCTTACGCTTCCGATTGCTCTGACTGATCAGCCGCTCTCGGGTACGATGCCGGCCACCTACTTCTACGGAACTGCAGAGGTCTCGAGGTGGCGGGGATCGTACCTCGGCGAAGATGCAACCGCGGCGCTAAAGACGGGCTTTGGTTGGAAGTTCGAGAGTCAGTTCGCAAGCGCAGGGTACGGATCGTCGGGCACCGTAGCGTCCACTACGTCACAGAAGTACCTGTTGCTCACCATCGGCGTGACGGACGTGGCAAGTGCGCAGCAGCTCGATGCGATGTTCGACGATGGTGATCTCAACGCCGGGTTGATTCGTTATCGGGTTTGTACGGCGGCGCCGGCGTGCACGGCGGGCGCATTAGACACCGTGAAGTTTTTGCTGATGCCAATTTACTGATGCGACGAGCGCTAGTTCAGCTCTGCAGTTTCTGTTGATCGATTTGGTTCAGTTCGCAACGCAGGTTCATTGACGTTCGCCCCTTTTCGGAGATGATCATGAAGAAGCAAGTTCGCCGCAATGGTTTCACGCTCCCTGAAATTCTCGTCACGGTGACCGTGGTTGCCGTTCTCGCAGCCGTAGTCGTTCCCGCGGTCACGCAGTATGTCAGCAAGGGCGATTCGCCGGCGACGCAGACCGATCTGACCCAGATCCGGAATGCGATCACCGCGTACTCGGCCGATACGCGCGCCTATCCCGGCACGTTCTACGATCTCGAGAGCAGCCCGTCTGGCCTGACGTCGTGGAAGGGACCGTACACCGGTGCGACGCTGGTTGGTGCGACGGGCGCCGGAACGTTCACGAGCGCTGGTTTGAACGTCAAGCTTGGACCGGCCATCACATCGGGCAGCGGCTATGTGACGACCCCGTTGGTGTTCGTCGTCACCAGCGCGACCTGTCAGGATCTGTGGAACCTCGACAAGACGATCGACGGCGGCACGGGCAGCAGCGGTCAGGCGGACGTGAACTCCACGTCTGGATCGGTTCAGTGGGGAACCGCCTGCAATGCGACGACCAACACCGGCACGAGCGCCGCGACGGCGCCGGCTTCGGCGGCGGCGATCACCCTGCGCCTGCTGACGATCGGCTCCTGATTCTTCGCTGGGCTGGCGGTTCGGGGGCGGCGGCGAAGCGTCGCCTCGCCCCTGGATACGCCGCTACGATCGGATTGGACGGTTCGTGAACAACAACTTGCAGTCTCGCGGCGAATCCATTCGCCCGCAGATCGAAATTTTGGGGGGCAACTCATGATGAAGCGCGTGCGTCGCAGTGGTTTCACACTGCCTGAAGTCCTGGTGACCGTCACGGTCGTTGCGGTACTCGCCGCGGTCGTCGTGCCGGCAGTAACGCAGTACGTCGGTAAGGGCGACGCTCCGGCGACGCAGACCGATCTCAACGAGATCCGCAACTCCATCACGGCGTACGTGTCGGACACGCGAAAGTATCCCACCACCTTCTATGATCTTTCGGCCGGTGGATCGGGTACGGTTACGGGTTGGAAGGGGCCATACAACACGGTCCAGCTGGCCGGGGCAACTGCGGCCGGTACGTTCACGAGTGCCGGTTTGAACATCAAGCTGGGCGCCGCATTCACCAACTCAGGTGGTTACCTCACCACGCCGTTGGTGTTCAACTCGTCGACCGCGACCTGCCAGGATCTCTGGAACCTGGATAAGTCGATTGACGGCGGAACGGGGCTCATCGCCGATGCAGCCACGATGTCGACGAGTGGTCTCGTTACCTGGGTCACCGCGTGCAACGTCGCGAACGGTACGGGCAACAACGCGGCTACGGCATTGCTTACTGCCGGCAACCCGGTAATTACGTTGCGAGTTCTCGCGGTCGGAACCTGATCTCGCAGAATCGCTCTACGATCAAATGGAAGCGCGGCGACCTCATGGTCGCCGCGCTTTTTCTTAGGGAGCAATCTGAAATGCTCCCATCGAGAACGGCGCTAGCGGCAGTCCGTGGGCGATCAGATCCGCGCGGCTGATCGTCGTTTGTCGGAGCGTTGCCGTCGCGGCCAACGCCGCCTGATTCTCGGGCGTCAACTCGCGCCGGCTCATGATTTTCGGGGTGTTCCGCAAGAACGGATCGTTGCGCACGAGCTGCCGGCCCCAGTTCACGAGATCGGCCGGGTAGATCACGACGTCGTACGGCAACGTCGACATCCATTCCAAGCCGTTCCGATATGGTGAGATCACCTGCGCGACATTTCGCGCACGGAGCGGGAGCTGCACGAAGAGCGAAATGGCAAGCGACGCCACGATGAGGCGCGTCGCCGTTCGCGCGCCGGTCGCGGTGGCGAGACGCTCCACGCCGACTGCCGCGAGTAGCGCAATGATTCCCAGCGCGTCGTAGATGAACCGATACCCCCACCCCTCCCCCTGAGGCGTGGGCATGAGCATTCGCGCGACGATGATCAGCACGACACTCAACGATGCGTCACGAGAGAAAGTGTCCAGCCGATCCCACGACAGCATGGCGACGATCATCAAGAGGATGACGAGCGGGGCGTTCCAGCTCGGAACGAGCGCCAAGTGTAGTCCGGTCGTCAGGCTCTGAACCGCCGTAGGAAGGTGGAACAAGCCCTTCGCGACGGCCGCGGTTGCGCCCGGTGATGCGAACGCCGGCGCGCTCTCGTTCGACACGCGGGCCAGATATCCGTACCAATACGACAACCCGCCGGCGTACACGGCCGCGACGTACCCCAGAAACGCGTAGCGCCGGTTTCTCAGGTACCGCAACAGAAAGGGCGGAATGAGAAGCGCGTGAGGAAAGGGGCTATGTACGCCCAGCGCCGCAACGCCGACCCACGGGAGCAGTGCGTTGGACCACTTCCTTTCGTCGACGTAGAGCCAGAGCCAGGCGAGCGAGAACAACAGATGCGTCGACATCGAGAACATGGTCATCGACATGAACAGCACCTGCGTCGACGTCGCAGTGAAGAGAGCGGCGAGATACGCTCGCAACGGCCGCGACGGCCACACTTTTCGCGCGATCGACGCAACGAGCCAAACCGACAATCCGGCCGCAACGGGGCCGCCCAGCCGGTCGAGACCGAGCGCAATGAAGCCCGCGTTATACAGCGAATGAATCGGTAAGTAGGACAGCCGCCAGGTACAGCCGGGTGTCGCGGAGATGGACGTAGGCGTCAACGCCGCGATCCACCGGCACCACTCGGGCGCCACGACCGCCGACGCATGCCCGCGCGAATAGATCACTGCTTGAAACCACGCCGAGTACTCGTCATCCGCGAGGAGAAACCGGTGGAACACCAATGTGATTCCGCCCCACACCACCGCGGCGACCAATAGTGAGCCGAGTGCGATTACCCAGGGACGATAGCGCGGCTGCGAAAGCTCGACGTCAACCGAACCCAGCTGTCGTGTGCATAAGAGGACGACCACCGCGAAACCGGCTACGAGGCAGAGCGGCGCTGGTTCGATGCGCACGAACTGCTCGAAGAACAGACTGAAGCCGATATAGTCGCGCATCGAGATGCGCGGTATCGCGATCAGGCCCGCGGCCACGACACCCAGCACGCAAACGGCCGCGAGACGAACGGCGCGTCTGGCGGCCTCACGATCGGAGTCGATCGGCGGTGTGAAGGCGATCTCCGCGACTCCGTTGCGCGCTGGTGCGTGCACGTGGCTAGGGCATGCCCGGCTTGTTCGTCCGCGACCGTACGATCAGCTCCGCCGTGCCGCGTCCCACGCCGAACGCCTTCATGATGGCTTCGACGGAAAGCGAATCGACGTTCACGGGGAGCGAATAGAACACCACCGCGTTGTTCGTCGGGGGTCGCATGTTCGGGGTCGGACTCTCGAGCGTCAGGTTGGCGAGCGACAGAACGGTCTGAATTGCCTGCGACACCGGGACGTCGATCAAGTGGAGTCGAACTTTCTTGTTGATCTCCGGAGAATAGACGAGCGTGACTCCGGCTTTGTTCGCGAGAAAATCGAGGATCGGCCGAACATCGACCTCGGCGCCGTGCGTGTCCACCTCCACGCGAGCCTCCCGCGCCGTGTCCGGCGAGAGCAAGGGCAGCGGCGTGACGGCCGGCGGCGGCGAGGACGCAGGCGTCGAGATCTGCTGTTGCGGCAGCGCGGGCAGCGTTGCCGTCATGAATGGCTCCGGTGCGCGATGACAGGCGACGATCGCCACGGCAACCAGCAAGATGGCCGGACGCGCCAATCGGCGGCCCTCCTTCTGTCCGTGATTGTTCACGGGGCGAGCCTCCGCAACGTCGTGATGTATTTCTTCATACCGTCGATCGTCTCCGCGGGGGTCTTTCCGGGCGCGAGATCCACGAACCGTTGGTATTCGCCAATGGCGCCGCGAATATCCTGCTGCGACTGGAGAAACTTGCCGTATTCGTAGTGCACGGTAGGGTCGGTCGGAGCGATGCGGCCGGCTTCGTCGTACATGCGGCGGGCGCTGGCGGTGTCGCCGATCGCGCGGTACTCGGCAGCCTGCCGGAGGCGAACGGGCACGTTCGATCCATCGAGCTGCAGCGCGCGTGCGAACGCAGTCATCGCTTCGGCATGATGGCCGATCGCGTTGAACGAGTCGCCGAGGTTCACCCACGCGTTCACGTTTTTCTCATCGCGCTTGATCGCCTGCTGAAACATCTGCGAGGCCCCGACCTGATTGCCGCGCGAGGACATGAGCACGCCGTAATTGTTGAACGCGTCGGCCGGCGCTTGTGGCAGCGCGATGGTCTTCTCGTACAGCTCCTGCGCTCGATCGAGGTTGCCGCGCACCTGCTCGGCGTAGGCTTGCTTGAACAGCGAGTCCGCGGGATTGGTGCTCGTGGGACTGACGACGACGCGTACCGGCGTGGCCGCGGGGCTCGTCTGTTTCACTGTCGGCGGCGTGGGTGCCGGCGTGGATGCGGGCGTGGGTGCAGGCGCAACGCGAGGCGCCGTGGCCGAGTCGCGCACCGGCGCTGGCGGTTTGTCTTCGGCGACCGTCTTCGCCGCAGTTACCGCAGGCTTCGGCGCCGGCGCTTCGACGGTTGCCGGCCGGTCGACTTTCGCCGGGCTCGCGCCTTTCGACTGCGCGGGCACGGACGGAGCGCTGGCGACCGCGGTGGGCAACACCGGCGCAGCGACGACGGGGGCGCGCTGAATCGACGCAACCGGCGGGCGCGACGCCGGCGTCTTGCGAATGCGGGCGACGATGGCGCCGGCGATGACCAGACTGACGAGTACTACGCCGCCGACGAAGACTGCGGTACTCGAACGGCGTCCCTTCACTCCCTCCGGAAAGGGGAAAAACGTATCGGCTCGCGGAACCGCCTGCCGCTGACCGCTGCGCTGCGTTCGTTCGCGTTGCGCTTCCTTGAGCGCATCGCTTATGAGGCTCATGGCCGCGTTCCGGGAACGATGCGTGGGGGAGCCGAGCGCTTTGCCGGCGCAGCGGGAACGCTATCCTTGGCTGTAGAGTCTTTGGCGCCGACGGCGGCGACCGCCGCGGCCGTGTGAGAGGCGCATGTCGACGTTACCGACGCGAGCTGGCGTGACAGGACCGAGTCCATCGCCGCACCGACCGGCTGCGGTGCGACGCCCTGACAGGCCGACGTCGTGTCGCCATTGTCTAGGAACGCAATGGACGTGAGCACGGCGGCGCGCGTGCGCATCACACCGGCGGGCGCGTGCTGGCCGAGCTGGGTGAGATGATGGATCGCCGCCGCGCGATCGCCGCGCGACATCTCGAGCTGAGCGAGGCGAAGCAGCACATCGTCGAGGCGCGTCGATGCAGGATAGGTCGTGACGAACGTCTGCAGGTCCCGCTCGGCGTCTGTGGCCGTCGCCTGCGTGGTCGCGCGCCAGTACAACGCTTCGTCGGGCGTCTGGATCGCGCGCTTTGGCCAGAACGCGACGCCAGCGGTGACGGCGGCGACGACTGCGACCGCGGCGATCATCGCCGCGCGGCGCCGGCCGCGCTTCTGCTGCGGCGCGCTCATGTTCGCGCTCACCTCGGCGTCCTCTCCGCGCAGCGCGGCAACGGCCTTGCGGACATGCTCGGGCTGAATGTCGCGTGTCTGGGCCGCGTAACCGGCGAGCAGCGCCCGGTCGCAGATCAGGTTGATCAGTCGCGGCACGCCGTGCGAGCCGCGGTAGATCTCGGTGACCGCCTTCGGGCTGAAGCGAATTTGTCCGCGCGCACCGGCGACGTTCAGGCGGTGATGGATGTAGCGGTCGGTCTCCTGCTCGTCGAGATCGGTGAGCGTGCACCGGATGGAGACGCGCTGGTCGAGCTGTGCCATCTGCGGCGTGCGAATCTTGTCGAGCAGCTCCGGCTGGCCGACCAACACGATCTGAATGAGCTTTTCCTGATCGGTCTCGAGATTCGAGAGCACGCGAATCTGCTCGAGGAATTCGGCCGACAGATGCTGCGCTTCGTCGAAGATCGCCACGCAGCTCTTGCCGAGCGCGAGCTGGGCGAGGAGAAACTGATTCAGGCGGTCGAGCAAGTCCTTGCGCGATCCGCCCGACGGCACGCTGACGCCGAACTCGGTGAGCAACGCAGCGAGCATCTCCACGCCGTTGAGAAACGGGTTGAAAATGAGCGCCGACTGCGACTTGTCGCGATCGAGCTTCTCGATGAGATCGCGACACAAGGTAGTCTTGCCCGTACCCGGCTGGCCGGTGACGAGCATGAATCCTTCGCGGTTGTTGATGCCGTACAGGAGCTGGCCTTCCGCTTCGCGATACTGCTGCGAGTAGAAGACGAACCGGGGGTTCGGGGTGAGTGAGAACGGCTTGTCGGTCAGCCCGTAAAACTGCTCGTACATGCTATCGTCCCGTCACCGGCTGGCCACTGATGATGGTAGGCGTCAGGAAGATCACGAGCTCCGAGCGCGTCTCGGTCGTGTTGATGTGCTGAAAGAGCTTACCGAAGAACGGAAGATCCTTGAGGATCGGCACGCCGCTCACCGTTTTCTCCTTTCGCGATTGCACGAGACCGCCGATGATCATCGTCTCGCCGGCGCGGAGCCGTGCGATCGTGTCTCCCTCCCGGCGGGCAATCACCGGCGCGCTTGCCGTCGTTCCGTCGGAGAGCGAAATGGTCTCGATGTGGTCGATGTTCGTCACCGCCGGCCGAATGTCCATCGTGAGGATGTTGTCCTGAGAGATTTGAGCCAGGACGTCGAGCACGACTCCGACAGAGATCTGCTGCGGATTGATCGTGCTCTGGATGCTGACGACGCCCCCATTGGGCCCGAGCAGCGGCGTTCTCGTGACGCTGAAGAAAATCTCGTCGGTCGTCACTTGGAAGATGGCGCGCTGATTGTTCAGCGCCGACGTCTTTTCGTTCGAGAGAACGCTCACGTTCCCTTGCGTGTTCAACGCCGTGAGCACCGCGTTGATCTGGGTCGAGCCGCCGGTGAGCTTGAAGTTGACGTTTCCGGTGGTGCCGGTCGTCGTTACGCTGGGGTCGCTCGTGAGGTTGAAGCCATATCGGCCGCTCGCCGAGATGACGTTCCAGTCGAGCCCGAACTGGAAAGTGTTCGAGAGGCTGACCTCGACGATCTTCGCTTCGATCAGCACCTGCCGAAGGATGCTTCCCTGGAAGTCGTTGATGAATTGCTCGACCGCGGCGAGCTTCTCCGGCATCGCCCTGACGTTGATCAATCCGGAGATGGGACTGATGATCAGGCTCGAGCCGTCGGGGAAGGAGACGGTCGTGGCGCCGGTACCGAACGATCCGGCCGGCGCTTGTCCCGGCGCGTTGACGGCGGTTTGCTCGCCCGGAGCGCCGGTGCCGGTGGTGCGCATCCCGGAACCCATGATACCGATGAGCGCGACTCGAATTTCCTGCCAGATGTCGGCGACCGACTGCGCCGTGAGTACGTCGCCGCCGCCACCGGCGCCCGGACCTCCGGCGAACGAGCTCAGCCCCGTCGACGTGCCGGCTTGTACGCCGCCGGCCGACGAGAGTCGGCGCTGTACCACGGTGCTCATCGTTCCCGTGCGCGAGAGCGCAACGTAGTCGAGCGGGAAGGTACGTGTCTCCATGCGCACGGGAACCACGCGGAGCACGTTCCCTTGCAGTTGATACGCGTAGCCGTTGCGCGACACCAATTCGTGCAGCGCTTCGTCGATGGTGACGTTGTGCAAGCTCGCGTGAGCCGTGCCCGTGACGCCCGGATCGACTGTCACCGTGAGCCCGAGCTTGGCGCCGAGCTGGGCGACCGCGGTGGCGATCGGTGTTCCCGATGGCACGTCGATTTGGCTGATCCGCTGTTGCGGTGCAGCAGAGAGAGCCGGCTGTTTTCCCGGCAACTGCGGGAGCGAAGGCGGAGCGCCCGGATCGATCGTGAGGGCGGCCGGCGAGCTCGCGGCCGTCGTGGCTTGAGCCGGCGGCGGCTCGACGTGCACGGACGTGCGCACCTGCGATGCCGGCGCCGCACCGCCGCTCGCGCACGCCGCGAGCCACACCGATCCGGCAATCGCCACGAGCGCGGCGATCGGCGACCGAGGTCTGTTTCGCATCCAGGTCGACATCACGTGTCTCCTTCCTTGACGGCCACCGTGTGCGTAACTCCTTCGCGGTCCGTGAGAACGACGCGATCGCGTCCAACCGACTTGAGCCTGCCGCCGCCGGGAAGCGGGTCGCCCACATAGATCAATGCGTCGTTGATCACGGCCGCGCTTCGCGATCCCGCCATCAATGTCGCCGTGACGCGCCAATGAGTGGTGTCCACGGCGACCGGCGGAGGTGCCTCCCCCGGCGCGGAACGAACCTGCGCCACGCGAGGGAGGGGCTGCGGCGCGAACGGATCTCTGGGCACGACGATCGAGTCGCTGCGCGGCGCGACGTATCGCACCGAATCAGACAGCGGGGCGGAGTACATCATGACTTGACTCACTTGCGGACTCGGAACGGGAATCGATGCGGGGCCCACGCGTCGAGGATCCGCGCTGCCAAGTGATCGCCATCCGACGAAACCGATGAGAGCGATCGCGACTGCGAGCAAAGCGATCCAGCGATGAATTCGGTCATCCATGCTGATTCGACCCCGCCGCTTCAAACACGGCCAAGATGAGACGGAACTGCGTGCCGGTCTTGGTGCGTTGCACGGACAGTCGCTGCAACGCGACGGACGGCGGCAGGTGATTGACGAGTGATAAGACCCCCGCGAAACCCCCTGTCGCGTCGACCGCGATCGTGTAGTCGGCGACTGCGACCGCGGGAGCCGACATCGCAGGCCCCGTGGGCGCCGGCGTGCTGTCCGGTGCGGCAAATCGCACCCGCACGCCGCTCAGCCCGCTCAGCTCGGCGCGTGCGGCGATGTCCTCGGCGAGCGAGAAGCGCATCTCTCGCGGAACCGAGACCGAGAGCGATTCGGGCAGCGAGGTCGTCGCCAGGTCTGCCTCGCCAGCGGACGGTTTGAACGCCGAACGAAACGCCGAGATCTCCGACGCCGAGGCGTTGAGACGGCCGACGTCGAGGCGCAGCGGATCCATGCGGCGATGCAGCGCCATGCCGAGGACCACGAACACCACGGTGGCGAGCAGCGCGACGGCGATGCATTCGGTCTGCACTCGATTGCGCTGGAACATGCCACGGAGATCCGCCGTCGTCATGGCCATCAGTGACTCGCTCCCGCGGTACGTGCCATCGAGAACGACAGCCGGAACTGAATCACCACCGGACCAGTTGGCTTCGGCGTGGAATCGTTCGACGCCGGAGGAGCCGGATAGTCGAAATGATCGAGACTCGGCGACGCGACACCCTGCCGCGCGCGCACCGACCGAAAGAACGAGTCGAGCGTGCGCGCGGCTTGAGCCGCGGTGGCGCCGATCGCCTGTCCTTCGAGCGCCGCTATCCAGCCGGCGGCGGACCGCGCCACTTGCAGGCTGTCGAATCCGATGCCCGGCGGCGCTTCCTGCGCAATCGCGCCGAGGGAGGTCGCGAGCGTCGCACGTTCATCGCGCGCCGCATGAAGAAAGTCGACCTGCTTCGCAAAGTTGCCGCGCCGCTCGGCGATCTGCCGCATCGGCTCGATCGCCGGAATCTCGCTGCGGATCGACGCCGACAGCCGCGCGGCATCGCCGCGGAGCGCCGCGAGCGCGAGGTATTGCGACGCGCACCAGAGCCCCGCAATCAGCGCCACCGCCGCCGCCGCGGTGGCGAATGCGTTCGGCCCGCGCACGAGGGTGGCCAGTCGACTCGCGAGCGTCGGCGGATGCGGATACAGATCGAGCGGGCCGTTGTTCCTGGCCTCGAGCACCGCACCCATTCCCACGACGGCCTCGGGGGTGTTCGCCCCTGAGAACAGACGCTTGACCTGCACGCCAAGGCGCTGCTCGAGCGCCGCCGCGAGCGCGTCGTACTCACTGTCGCGCGCGGCAAGCAGCAGTCGTGATGCCGCCGCGCCGCGGAACTGCTGGCGGAAGTACACCGCGCCCCGCTCGACCTGATCGAGGATCGATGCGACCGACGGGCGCTCGCCCTCGAGCGCGATCGGCGGATCGATGGCCAGCTCGAGCCGGCCGTCGAGGAAGAACGAGAGATGCGATCCGCCCTCGAGTACGACCAGCACCGCGGTGGGCTCGTGCGTGCCGCCACTCGCCTCGTACAGGCTGTGAATCGCCTTGGGGACGACCGTGGCGATCTGGACGTCGATTCCCTGCTCGACGAGACCATCGCGAAGCGCGTCGACCGTTTCACGCGGCGCACCGGCGACGAACAATTGCCGCGGCACCGTGCGCTCGTCGGCGCGATCCGGACCACGGCGCTCCTCGAGCGATGTGCCGCGGGTGAACGCGAACACCGGATCTGGAATGCCGAACACGCGTTGTACTTCGCGGCGCACGACGGGACGCAGCACGTCGTCCGACGCGCCGGGCAACGTCATCACGTGGTGAAACACCCCGAACTGTTCGATCGCCAACGCGACCTGGGGATTGGACGCGCCGGTCGCCGACACGAGCCGCACCAGCCGACCGATCGCCTCGGCAACCGACGTCGACAGGCGCTGGTCCGTCCATTCCTCGATGACGCGAATACCGGTGCGCTCGACCTGATACTCCACGAGGCACACACCGTCGTGGCCGACGAACGCACCGAAGCTGCGGCTGGCGCTCATCGGCGACCGATCGTGTTGTAGATGTTCAAGATCGGGAGAACGATCGCCAGCGCCACGGTGAGAATCACGCCACCGATCAGCGCGATGAGCATGGGCTGCAGGAGCGTGATCATGCGCCGCACCGACGCCGGAATCTCGCGGCTGTAGTACTCCTTGGTGCGCGCGAGTGCCTGATCCAGGTTACCGGTCGCTTCGCCGAGCGCGACGGAGCGCAGCACGACGGTTGGAAAGAGCGGCGACTGTCCGAGCGCCGACGCGATGGAGACACCCTGGGTCACCTGCTCGCGCGCCGCGCCAACCGCCAGCGAAACGGCCCGGTTCGAGATGATGCGCTCGATGATCGTGAGCGACAACACGAGATCGACACCGGTGCGATAGAACAGACTCAGATACGTCACGACGCGAGCCATGTTCACATCCTTCACCACCGGACCGAAGACCGGCAGCTTGAGGATCATCCGATCGATGAACAGGCGGCCGCGATCGGTGCGATAGGTGAAGTACAGGACGAACACGATCGCGTTGAACGAGAGCAACACGATCAGCCACTTCGTGCGAACGAGCTGCGACGCGAAGAGAATGACACGCGTTGGAAGCGGCAGCTTGGTTTTCTGGCTGTTGAGCAGCGGAAGGATCTTCGGGAAGACGAAGCCGATCAAGCCGATGACCAGCAAGCCGACGGCGACGACGACGACGATCGGGTACATCGTCGCCTGCTTGAGCTGCGAGCTGATGCCTTCCTGCCAGTCCATGTATTCCACGAGCTGGCGTAACGCATAACCGAGCTCACCGCTCGCTTCGCCGGCGCGGATCGTTCCGATGCACAGCTCGGGAAACGCGCGCGGATGCTCCGCCATCGCGGCCGAGAGACTCTGTCCCTCTTCGGACACGGAGTAGCGGATCTCGCCGATGATCTTGCTGAGGCGCTTCGACGACAGGCGCTTCGACACGTCGTCGAGCGCTTCGAGAATTGGAATGCCGACTTCGAACGAGCCCGCGACGTACTCGAGAAACGCGAGCAGCTCTTTGCGGTCGACGGTGCCGTCGGTGGTGGTGCGGGCGGCCTGCGTCCGCTCGCGCACTTCGGTACGGATGAGGAACGAACCCCGCTGGCGGAGTTGATCCTCGAGCGCAGCTTCATTCGGGGCATTGATGAACCCCTCCTGAACCGCGCCGCTACCCGTGAGTGCGCTATACCAGAACTCAGGCACCAATCGCCTCGAACGCGTTTATGCTGTAACCCGGAGAACTTCGTCGAGCGTCGTCATACCCGAACGAACCTTCAGCAGCCCATCGTCCAGGAGGGTGGGACGGTTGGCCATACGGCGGATGTCGTCGGACGACCGCCTTTCATATATGGCAGAGACGATTTCCTCGCCGATTGGCAAAAACTCAAAGATGCCGATTCGGCCACGGAAGCCGGTGTTACGGCAGAGTTTGCAGCCCGCGCCGCGGTACGTCGTCGCCCCCTCGAGCACCGGGAAGCGCCGACGAATGGCATCGGGCAGCTCCGCCTTCACCTTGCAGTCCTGGCAGAGCATGCGGACGAGCCGCTGCGACACGATCAGCGAGATCGCCGACGCCACGATGAACGGCTCCGCACCCATGTCGAGCAGACGCGGAATGGCGCCCGCCGCCGTGGTGGTGTGCAGCGTCGTCAGCACGAGGTGGCCCGTGAGCGCCGCGCTCAGCGCGATCTGCACCGTTTCCTGATCGCGCATCTCACCGACCAGAATCACGTCCGGGTCGTGCCGCAGCATGGAACGAAGACCCGACGCGAAGGTCAGCCCGGCGCGCACGTTGATCTGCGATTGCCGAATGCGCTCGACCTCGTACTCCACCGGGTCTTCGAGCGTGATCAGACAACGCTCACCGGTATTCATCTCCAACAGCGCCGAGTACAGCGTCGTGGTTTTGCCGGATCCGGTGGGGCCGGTGACGGGCAACAGTCCGAACGGTTTGTCCAGCGCCTCACGCAACAGCGCGAGATCGGGCGGATTGATGCCGAGCACCTCGAGCTTGAGGTTCACGCGGCTGCGATCGAGCACGCGGAGGACCGTGTCCTCGCCGTGTACAGTGGGGAAGGTGGATACGCGCAGATCCACCTGTCGTCCGTCGACCCGCGATCGCACGCGCCCATCCTGCGGCAAGCGGCTTTCGGCGATGTCGAGGCTCGCGAGAATCTTGATCCGGCTGAGCAGCGACGCCTGGAGCGCCTTGGGATACGACGGACCGTTTTGGAGCAAGCCGTCGACGCGGTAGCGAATCTGGACGACTTCCTCGAGCGGCTCGATGTGGATGTCGGTGGCGCCGAGCAGCACGCCGCGCCGAATGATGTCGTCCGCCAGCTCGGCGGCGGTCATTCCATCTTCGCCGCCACCCGCCGAGCGCATGGGAGGCTGCGGGGCGGCGCCGCCGGCGTTTGCGGTCCACGTGGAGCGGGCGCGGGCCGCGACTTCCTGGCCAACGGTGGCGCCCGACGCCGTGAGCGCCGAAGGCGCGCCGGCGGACCCGTACACGGCTTCTACGAGCTGCGCGATCTCCGCGGGATCGGCGGCAGCGACGCGGATGTGCTTTCCGGTGGATCGCTCGAGGGAGCGTATGACGCCCACGTCGAACGGATTGCCCATCGCCACGAGAAGCGCCTTGGCTTCGTGCCGAAGCGGAATGACGTGCTGCGTTCGGGCGACGACCGAGGGAACGAGGCCGACCACCATGGGGTCGACGACGAGCTCGCGCGCCTCAAGGAAGGGAATGTCGGCGTCTTGCGCAAGCGTGCGCAGCAGGTCGCGCTCGCTGATGTAGCCGAGACCGACTAACGCCTCTCCGATCCGCTCCCCAGAAGTGAGCCGACGCTTGAGGGCTTCATCGAGCTGTGCTTGCGTGATGAGGCCCGATTCGACGAGCGACTCGCCGAGTCTTATTCTGCGCGACATGTACGATACCGTTCCGGGATCTGCGGGGACGCGTCAGGCGCGGTTGACCGTCATCGGCCAACACCCGTGGATCGGACTGGGGGGGACAGCGAAGAGAGAAGGGGGGAAACCCCGGAAACTACTCTCAAATGCCACTGTCCGCCACGACAAACAAACGTTTGTCCGATTCTACTGCTTCCAGTCGGCGATAAAAAGGTTGAGCTCACCTGCTTTCGACGCCCGGCCAGACGCCCAGACGAGTTGCGTCCCGTCCGGACTGAACATCGGGAAACCATCGAATTCAGGATCGGCGGTTACTTGCTCCAGTCCTGTCCCATCCACGTTCAACAGATACAGGTCGAAATTCCGGCTTCGCGGATTCTTGTAGTTCGACGAGAAAATCACGTGGCGATCGTCGGGGGTGAAATACGGCGCGAAGTTGGCACCCCCCAAGTTGGTGATCTGATGCTGGTTCGTTCCATCCGCGTTCATGATCCAGATCTCCATGCGGTTTGGACGCACGAGACGCTGCTTCAGCAGATCCTGGTAGTTCGTCAACGCCGTGTCGGACGGATGCCAGGCGCGATACACGATCTGCTTTCCGTCGTGCGACCAGAACGGGCCGCCGTCATATCCGGGAAAAAAGGTGAGTCGCTTCAGATTGGTTCCGTCGACCTTCATGGTGTAGATGTCGAGATCCCCATCCTTGAGCGACGTGAAGACCATCGTCTGTCCGTCGGGCGACAGCGTACCCTCGGCCGTGTAGACGCCGTAGTTGGTGAGACGCTTGAGGCTCGAGCCGTCGTCGTTGGCCGTGTAGATGTCGTACGGATCGAGTCCCCACACGTATCCTTTGGACGGATCGGGCTTCGGCGGACAGGCCGTGTCGGCCGCGTGCGTCGAGCCGAAGAAGATCTTGCGATCGCCGTCGAAGAAGTAGCCGCAGGTGGTCTTGCCGAAGCCGGTGGATACTTTGCGCACGCCGCTGCCGTCGACGTTCATCACGTACTGCTGATCGCACGTTCTGCCGCCGCGCGTCGACTGGAAGATCAAGCGCTTGCCGTCGCCGCTGAAATAGGCCTCGGCGTTCTCGCCGCCGAACGTGAGCTTGCGGATGTTCGAGAAGTGGCGCTCGCCGGGCTCGGGACTCGGAGAGGAGGAAGCGGCGTGCGGGGCGCACGCGAAAACCGCCGCCACGATGGTGATCGCGGCGGCGGAGGCTGGTCCAAAATTTCGCATCAGAGGGACAAGTCGCATCCCCCGAATCTACGGCTTCTTCGGCGCCGCCGTAACACGTGCGGGCGTGGTGCTCGCCAGGGCGAACAAGTCGCGCTGCGAGGCACCCTTGTCGAGCAGGTCGATCGCCTTGCGCAGCGGCGCGTCGTACGGCAGGTCGCGACGCTTGGCCGTCGAGTCGCCGAACGCATAGTGGGCAACGCGCTGGTCGAGCGCGCGAGTCACGTAGCGGTTCGCGCCGTCGTAGGTCTTGCGATCCACGACAACTCCCTTGGCCTGCAGACGGTTGTAGAACTCGTTCACCCATGCCGGCTGAACGGTGAACGTCGGCGTTGCCGTCTTCGAGAGCTCGATGGCGTAGTCCTGCAGGACGGTGAAGAAGTCCTGGCTCTTCGGCGCCATGGCCTTGGTGAACGTCTGCTCGGCGGTGCTGAGCGTGTCGTCCTGCACGATGACGTCGGGCGTGATACCGCCGCCGCCGTAGATCACGCGGCCGGCGTCGGACTTGAAGGCCGGACGCTTGGTCTTGGTTGCGTTCGTCTCGTTCGTGTCGACCTTTTCCTCGACGAACTGACCGTTCACGAACTTGCGCGGGCGCTGAATCGAGCGGCCGCTCGGCGTGAACCACTTGCCGGTGGTGAGCTTGAGCGCGTAGCCGCCGTCGAGATTGTAGATGCCCTGCACGAGACCTTTGCCGAAGCTCGTCTGTCCAACGACGAGCGCGCGGTCATGATCCTGCAGCGCACCGGTGACGATCTCCGACGCTGACGCACTGCGCTCGTCGGTGAGGATCACGAGCGGAATGGTCGGCGCGATCGGCGTGGCCTTGGCGTTCTCCACCTGCGGCGCGCCTTCGCGTCCTTTGACGCTCGCGATCTGCTGGCCGGGCTGGAGGAACATGTTCGCGATCTCGAGGCTCTCCGTGAGTATGCCACCCGGATCGCCGCGCAGATCGATGATGATGCCGCGGGCACCCTTGGCCTGCAGGTCCTTGAGCGCGGCAGCGGTGTTCTCGGCCGCGTTCTCGTTGAACTGTTGGAGCGGGATGTACCCGATCTTGTTCCCGAGGCTCAGCGTGTAGGCGACGGCGGGAATGTGAATCTCGCGGCGAATGAAGGTGCCGGCGATCGGCGCCGAAACGCCCGGACGGCCAAACGTCACGTTGACCTTGGTGCCCGGCGTGCCGAGGAGCGAGTCGGAAACCTGGTTGATCGTCCAGCCCTGGGTCGAGAGCGTTCCGACCTTGACGATGCGGTCGTTCTCGCGAATGCCGGCTTCTTCCGCCGGGGAGTTCGGGTAGACGGTGACGACGAGCAACTGTTTGGTGTCGGGATCCTGCTGAATGAGCATCCCGAGGCCACCGTACCGGCCGTTCGTGTGGCTGTTGAACTGCTTGAGATCCTTGGGGGTGAGCAACTCACTGTAAGGATCGTTCAGCTCTTTGACCAATCCGGCGGCCGCCTTTTCGTAGACGTCGGGCAGCGGGAGCGTGTCCACGTAGTTGTTGCCGACGAGCGACATGACCTGGTCGAGCAGCACGGCGCCCTCCCGCTGGCCCTTGGCCTGGAGGAGGAATCCGCCGGCGACGACGGGAATCATGAGCGCGCCGATCAGCGCGGTAGTGCGTTTGCGATTCATGCGAGTGTCCAGCGTGTGTTGTACTTGAACGATAACGCCGAGGGGAACGAGCGCGAGATTCAGGCCGTTCTCCGCGCTCCCTACCGGTCGTCCGACGATTCGGGCGGGTGCGGTGGGGCCGACGCGGCCGGGGCGTCGCCACCATGACGGGCCCAGAGCGACTTCCAGGACATGGCGACGCCCGAGCGGAACCGCTTTTTCGTCAGGCGGAACCCCTCTGGTGAGATGGCGATGGTGAACAGCTCACCGTCGATCTCGATCTCGCGGCGGATCGTCTTGTCGAGCTTGGTGGACATGGTCTGTATACGTAATACACGCCGAGGCGCTGACTGTTCGACCGCGTTACGCCGCCGGACGGCCTCTGCCGGCGAGCATGTAGTCCACGTACCAATCTCTCTGTTGCTGACGAACCAGCGCTTCGCGGATCACGCCGCTTGCCTTGAGCATGTCGTGCGCGGGCTGCAAGACGCGCTGCAGGTGCGACGGATAGCGCTGCGCGAGCGGAAGTTGCTCGCGCAGCCGATCGAGCCCAATCCGCCAGGTCGCTGCTCCGCCAGACCGCGCCACCTCGATCAGCCGGTAGAGCCGGCGTGCGACGGGCGACGGAAGCGACAGGTAGCGTTGGACGTCGAGCGACACGACGTGTCGCGCCGCGAGATTCAGACGGAGAACGGGCGAGATGACCACGCGTGCCTCTCCCGGCTCGGCGGCGACCACCGCCGGGAAGAGCGCGAGTTGATCGCGCTCGGACGAGCGCCTTCGCTCGATCATGACGGAGCTGAGCAAGGTGAAGCTCGCGTCGCCCACGGCTCCGAGCGCGGCGTCGAAGTAACTCTGCTCGGATTGCAGCACGGTGCGCTCGAGCCGTGTCAGCGACGCGCGTAGCTGCTCGTATGTGCGGCCGTCGACCTGCCGGCCGAGGGAGCGCAGAAACGCGTGGAGCGTGAACGACAGCACGCCGTCAGCCGGTGCATTCGCCTCCTGGTATCGGCGCATCAACTCGATGTAGACGTCCTGGTCGAAGGTGCCGGGCATGCGGTCGCCCGGATTCGCGAGAACGCGCCACCGGCCTCCGTCGTCCGTGGTATAGGAGATGGCCGCGTCCTCCGAGGTGTCGCTCAAACGGAAGAGCGGAAATTCCTCGAGCGAACGATCGAGCAGCACCGATCGCGCATGCGGGCGGCGCTTCACGGCCAGCGTCATGTAAGCGGCAGGAGCTCGCCCGTGATGGCGCTTGCGGCATCGGAACAGAGGAAGGTCACGACCTGCGCGACCTGCTCCCGCTCGATGTAATGCGCGTCGTCGCCCATGGCACTGACGTTCGCGGCGGTGCGGATAGACGTGGGTGCAACGGCATTGGCGCGCACGCCGTTCTTTCGCTCTTCAGCGGCGATGGATCGCATGAGCGTGGCGACGCCGGTCTTGGCCACGGCATACGCCGCTCGGTTCGACCCGGTCTTGCCCGGCAGCGCCGCTTCCGACGCGAAGAAGACGATCGCGCCGCGGTCGGCGCGGAGCATGGGAAGAAAGGCGCGAGCCGTGAGGTACGCGGTCGTGAGGTTGATCGCGATTTGGCGATTCCACACGTCGATCGCGCTTTCGGCGACCGGGCCGCTCATCGCGAAGCCGCCGGCCATGTGGACCAGCGATTTGAGCTTGTCGCCGTGATTGCGCCGGACCTGTTCGACCAGCGACGCGACGTCGTCGGCGTTGGTGAGGTCGCAGGCGTAGCCGCGGGCGGAGTGGCCGCGCGCTGTGAGTGCAGCCGCGCGGGCGTCCACGTGGTCGCGCGTGCGGTCGACGAGGATGAGCGACGCGCCCTGATCGGCGAAGGCCTGTGCCACGACTTCGCCAACCTGGCCTTCGGCGCCGACGCCGGTGAGTAGGACGGTGGACAACGGAGCCACGGGTTGAGGGTCGATGTATGTAACGACTAAGGATGGCTGTTTCCACGCCGACAAACCAGAACCGAACTCGACGTGGCACGGAGCGTGTTAGAGAGAGCAGCACATGTCACGACTCAAGCGCGTTGGTCTCGTCATCCTGATTGTCTGTCTTCTCGCGTTGGCCCTCATTGGCGTCCTGACCGTTACGCGTGGCACCCCGGTAGGCTCCGTGGTGACGCTCACCGACCGGGAGCCCCCGGCGATGACCGACTCGCTCTTCGAGCGGAGCTTCGAGCTGTTTACCGGTACACATGTGTTTGCCGGAAACGACGTTCAACAGGCGTTGAACGGCAACGGCACCTATCCACAGCTCTGGGCAGATCTGCGCTCGGCGAAAACCAGCATCACCGTGCAGATGTACTACTCGCTACCCGGAAAGGTGGCGGACACGATCGCGGCGGTGCTCAAGGAGCGCGCACGGGCCAAAGTCCGGGTGTTGTTTCTCGTCGACGCCTTCGGCTCACAACATTTGTCGAACCGGTGGCTCGACTCGCTGCGTGAAGCGGGTGTGGAAGTGGCCAGGCTTCGGCCGTTGCGCTGGTACACGATCCACAATGCGACCGACCGCTCTCACGTGCGGGTCGTGGTCGTCGACGGGCGCGTGGGGTACACCGGCGGCTTCGGGATTGCCGACTACTGGTTGGGCGACGGCCACCATGAGGAGCAGTGGCGCGAATCGAATGTGCGCTTCGAGGGCCCGGCGGTGATGCAACTCCAAGCCGCCTTCTCGGCGGCGTGGGCGGAGGCTACCGGTGAGCTGCTCACCGGGCGCCTGTTCTTTCCCAACTCGGGCTTCCAACCCGTGGGGCCGATTCACGCCGGCGTGTTGTACACCGCGCCGACCACGGGGAGCACGCCGGCCGAGCGGTTCGTCGTGCTCACGATTGCGAGCGCGCGGAAAACTCTCTACATCACGAACTCCTACTTCGTGCCGGACGACGATTTCCGCCGCCTGCTCGAGGAGGCCGTCAAGCGCGGCGTGGACGTACGCGTGCTCACCGTGGGAGCGAAGACCGACGTGAAGACCACCTGGTGGGCGGGCCGCCATTCGTACGAGGAGCTGCTGAGCCACGGCGTGCGGATCTGGGAGTATCAGCCCACGATGTTGCACTCGAAAACGATCGTCGCCGACGGCACCTGGAGCTCGGTGGGCTCCATGAACTTCGACAACCGCTCGATGGCGTTCAACAACGAGTCGAACCTCGTGGTGCTCGACGCCGGCTTCGGCGCGAAGATGGACTCGGTGTTCAACGACGATCTCCGCAACTCGAAGGAGATCAAGCTGGACGAGTTCAAACGCCGGTCGGTGTGGTCGAAGATGATCGAGTCAGTGTCCGCGCTCGCGTCGCGGCTGCTGTAGCGGCGTAGCGGGCGTAGTCGGCGAGCCGTCGCTACCGAATATCTTCGCGGCCGAGCGCTGCGCGCACCGCCTCGCGCATGGCGACGAGCGCTTCGTCGCGCGAGGCCGGCGAGTCGTCGCGCACGTGCAGCTCGACGCCGTCGGCCACGGGCATGCGGCGCCAGCTCGCCGGCGGATCGTCGTCGTTCGCGGCTTTGCGCGTCTCGATGGTGGCGCCGAGCGCGGCGGCGAGCGAGGAGGCCACGCGGCGCTCGAGCGTATCGCCGGTGAACTCCTTCATCTCCTTCTTGATCGCGTCGAGCGTCACACCTTCGCGCTGGCGGATCTTGATGGCGAGGAGCTGGAGGAAGTGGCGGTAGTTGTAAGTCGCCGCCGTGCCGGTGCCCTCGGGGCGCTCGAGCAATCCGTTCGCGACGTAGAAGCGAATGGAGCGCGCGCTCGGCGCGGCGCGCGCCGAGGCATTCGTGGGACGCACACCGGCGGCGTCGACCAACGCGGTGACGTGCGCGGCGAGACCGCGAGCGTTCCACGGGGCTTGGCGCGAGTGCGCGCGCAGAAGAGCGATGGGGGATTCAGACATGAACCGCGAAGGACCTGTTCGAGAAGAGGCACTCGAACAATAACGTCCGAGCCCTCGAACGATCAGGGGAGACGTGCGGCGGGCAGGGCAAACGTCAGCGTCGTGCCCGTTGCCTCCGCGCTGTCGAACGAGATGGAGCCACCGTGCTCGCTGACGATGCGATGGGCGGTGGCGAGCCCGATGCCGGCGTGGCCGGGCTTGGTGGTGGCGAGCGGCTCGAAGACGTGCGCGGCGACGTCGGACGGCACCGGCGTTCCATCGTTGCGGAGCGAAGACCGCCACGAGCCATCGGGCGCGATGCTGGAGACGATCGAGAGGTCACTGCCCTCGGCGGCGGCTTCGATCGCGTTGGTGAGCGCGTTGCCGAACGCTTGCGCGAGCTGCTCCGCGTCGAGGCTGCAGGCCGCGCGCGGTTCGGCGGGCGTGTGTTGTAGGAGGAGGGCTTTGCTCTCGAGTGCGCCGCGCTGGCCCTCGATCACGTCGGTCCATACCTCGTCGGGATCGGCGGGCTCGAGGCGCACCGGCGCGGGACGACCGTACTCGAGCAGCGCGGAGATGAGCGCGTTCAAACGCTCGGCTTCGCGGAGAATGCGGCCGATGTTCTTCTCCATCACCGGGTCGTCGGTGATGCGGTAGCGAATCAACTGCGCGGCCGACGCGATGCCGAACACCGGATTGCGCATCTCGTGCGCAATCGCGGCCGCGACGTTCTGAGAGATCTTGACGCCCTCGCGATTCATGTCGGCATATTAACGAAAAAACGGCAGTGGAGCGCGCATGCGACGCCCCACTGCCGTTTCACAACCGTGCGTGACGACGGTGCGTGCCTAGCGGCGCCCGGACTTCTTGGCGCCTTTCTTTGCCCCACCCTTCTTTGCGCCGCCCTTCGACGCAGACTTTTTCGCGGCGCTCTTTCCCTTCGGAGCGGACTTGGCGCTCTTCTTCGCCACACCCTGTTTCGCCGTAGCCTTCTTGGCGCTCTTGGCGGGACTCTTCTTCGCGGCGGCTTTCTTCATCGGCTTTGCGGGGCTTTTCTTGGCCGCGGTCTTCTGCGCACCGGCCTTCTTCGCCGCGCTCTTGGCGCCGCCCTGCTTGGTGCTGTTCGACGCGGGCGCCTTCTTGGCCGCCGCCGTCTTCACCGGAGCCGACTTGGCCGGCGCCGATTTAGCTGGAGCGGACTTGCTCGCCGACGTGCCGCTGCCACCGCCGCCGGCGGCGTTCGCCGATGCCGCGGAGGCTCCTGCGCCGGACGACGAGCTTCCACTCGACGCGGCCGATTTTGAGCCGGCCGGACGTCCCGGGCGACCGGGGCGACGCGGCGCCTCGAAGGCATCCTCGTCATCATCGTCTTCGACGACTTCCACGACCGTGGGCTCCTCGTCGTCATCATCTGGCTCGTCGGTGCTGTCCCAGAGATCGTCGCTGTCGTCCTTGTGGGTCGTCCAGCCGCCGTCCTCTTCGTCGTCGTCGTCATACGACGCACCACCGCCGCCACCACCACCGCCACCATATCCGAGACCATCGACGTCGTCGTCATCTCGATCGGAGAAACGAAACTCCTCGCGCAACTCGTCACCTCGCGGCATGCCCGCCTCCTGAGGGGTTGTTGTATCACGCAGAAAAAAATTCATCAGCACACGGTCGCCGGGACGGCTGCACTTCGTATGCCGAGTACCCATGCGTACCACGTGCAAAACGCATCGGCTCTTTTCAACGCCTTAGTATACTGAGCCAAGCGCTTCGTCAAGAAGCGAAGTAGCGAGTCACTACGAATTATCGGAGAGCGACACTGTGCCGAAATTGATCGTGCTGTTTCATGGTGATGACCAAGCAGCGGCATCGTTGGCGGAAAGTGCGGCCGCGGGCGCGAAGGCAGTCCGGTTTACGGAGGTCGATATTCGGTCCGCGACCGCGACCGGCGGACCGCCGAAGCGCATCGAGTCGGCGGCGCAGCTGCGCGAGTACGATGGTGTGCTGTTGGCATACGCGGGTGACGAGGCGCCAGCCGAAGCGAGGGCGACGCTCGCTGAATTGGCGAACGGAGAGCCGATGCCGAACACGGTGTTCGGTGTGACCGGCGTGGATGCGGCCGCGCTTCAAGCGGTGGCGCAGCTTGGAGGGATCATCGTGTCGCAGCCACGCGGAGCGGACGGGAACGAGAGCGCGCGGCAGCTGGGCGCGCGAATGGCGAAGGTGATTGGGTGGGTGCGTCACGCGTTGGGGCATGAGGCGGAACACACGCACTAGGATGATAGGATGATAGGATGATAGGAACAGCGCGTGAACCTATAATACATGCTATACTGACCATATTATGACGCGATAATGGCGTGAAAAATACCTATGACTTTGTCATATCTTTCGCCGCGGCGCTGGAGGGCGAAGGGCTGCCGCAGGCACTTTCCGGGCGGTCGATAGCGCTACTCAGAACGGGCGTTGGGCCGGTGAATGCGGCGTATTCGGTGACGCGGTTTCTCATGGAGAACACCGTCGGCGCGGTGATCGTTTGCGGCGTTGGGGGAGCCTATCCAGGATTCGGGTTGGCGACGGGAGACGTCGTCTGCGCCGAAAGCGAGACCTATGGGGATCTCGGCGCAGATTCTCCCGAAGGGTTTCTCGACATGCAGGCACTTGGATTTCCGGTGATCGAAGGCGCGGCTCCAGTCTTCAATCGTCTGCCGCTCGACCTGTTCCCGGTGCAGCGGCGCGTGCCGTTCGTCACGTGCGCGACGTGTACGGGAACCGACGCGAAGGCCGTGTCGCTCGCTGCACGCACCGGAGGCGCCGTGGAGTCGATGGAAGGCGCCGCGGTAGTTCACGTCGCGCGGCTCATGGGTGTGAACGTGGGCGAGGTGCGCGGCATCTCGAACGCGGTGGGAAATCGCGACCGCGCGCAGTGGCGCCTGAAGGAAGCGGCGGCGGCGGCGCGCACGGCGCTCATCAATTGGATCGAAGACGGAGGAGGAGCAGCTGGATGTTGAGTCTCGCCATTTCACCATGTCCAAACGACACGTTCATCTTTTGCGCGATGGTAGATAGCTTCCGCCTCGAGCTGGACGATGTGGAGTCACTGAATCTGCGCGCGGAGCGCGGTGAGTTCGACGTGACGAAGATTTCGGTGGCCGCGTATGGACGAATTCGCGAGCAGTACGCGCTACTGCGCGCGGGCGGCGCCGCCGGCTTTGGTGTTGGGCCGTTGCTCGTGAGCCGTGAAGCGCGTGCCCCGGGCGGGCGTGTGGCGATTCCAGGCGACCGAACGACGGCCGCGCTGCTCCTTCAACTGCTCGGCGACTTCGACACGGTGCCGATGCGCTTCGATCTCATCGAAGGTGCAGTGTTGTCGGGCGCGGTGGACTGCGGAGTTCTGATCCACGAGGGCCGGTTCACCTACGCCCAAAAGGGGCTCGTGAAGCTGGCCGACCTGGGCGAAGTGTGGGAGACGCGGATGCAGTGTCCAATTCCGCTGGGCGCGATCGCGATTCGCCGGGAGCTCGGCCCAGACGTGGCGCGCCGCGTGAACGCAGAGATCCGCGAGAGTCTCCTCCGCTCGCGCGCGCGGCCGGAGGAGTGCGCGGACTTCGTCCGGCGACACGCGCAGGAGATGGCGCCGGACGTCATTCAAAGCCACATCGATCTCTACGTCAACGACTACTCGCTCGACGCGGACGTGAGCGCCGTGGAGCGGCTCGTCGCGCTCGGGGAACAGCGCGGGCTATATCCGTCGTCGACGCAGCCGATCTTCGCGGTCTGAACGGAAGCGCCTACGGGCGCTTCGCGTCCAGCGCGATCTTGATGTCGTTCTCGTGTGTGATGTATTCCGGGAGCTGCTTCGCGCGCTCTGTGGGAGCGGCGGCGACCAACTTGTCGTAGAAGGTGCGCTCCGCGGGCGCATCCTTTCGAATGCGAGCTGCGTTGCCGGCGAGGATGAGGCCGAGCAGATGGTTCGGGTGAAGCGAGAGAATCGTGTCGGCTTCGGCGTGCGCGAGTGATTCGTCGCCGGAGATCGCGGCGATGCGGCCCATGTCGTAGCGCTGATCGAGATCGAGCTTGCCGATCATCTGATACGCGGTGATGGCCATGGGAGCGAAGAGCGACACCGTGTCGGCGGCGCCGCGCTCGTGCGCGCCCATCACGCGATTGTAGAGACGAACCGCGGCTTCGGCCGGGGACAGCGCGCTGATGTCGGGCGCAGCGCCGTTTCCGGTTGCGCCAGCGAACGGCGCCGCTCCCGCCGCCGCGGCGTCTGCTGTCCCCGCGGTCGCAGCCGTCGCAGCTGTCGTGTCGGCCGGCTGTCTGCTGAAGCGCTGGCCCGCGATGAGGGCGATGAGGGCGACGAGTGCAATTGCCGCGACAGCCCAAGGCAGCGCCGAGGAGAAGCTGCGTTGATCGACGGAGCCTTCCGCGCCGGCCGGTGTGCCGCACCGGTGGCAGAATCGGGCGCCTGGAGTAAGCGGTGCGCCACAGCCGCCACAGGTGGCGTCGGCGAGTGACGCGCCGCAATTCGAGCAGAATTTTCCCGAGGCTGGAACGCCACACGAAGGACAGGGCGGTAGCGGCTCGGCGGAAGCGGATTTAGGAGGCATCGCGGACAAAGTTACACGGCGGAGGCCGTCGGCGCGTAGGGTCCTTGCATTGGTCTGCGATCTGCACCTGCAGGGGGCGGTAGGCGTTCACCTGCGAGGAGCCGTTGCAGCAGCAAAGAGTTGAGTCCGGTTCGGAGCACAGCGGCTGCGCGCCGAGAGTTCTGTACGTCTGGGACGACGACTATCCGTGGGATGTTCGCACGGAGAAGGTGTGTGCGGCGTTGACGACGCATGGATCCGACGTGCATCTGGTTGCGCGCAACACGCGATGGGGGCCGCGCACCGAGCGACTGGCGGAGGCAACGGTGCATCGTATGACGCCGTGGCGCGCACTGGGGAAGAGAGTCGACGGAGCGTTGGCTTTTCCCGCATTCTTCAATCCGCGCTGGGTGTCGTTGCTCGCCGAGACGATTCGCGCGGTGAAGCCCGACGTGCTGATCGTCCGCGATTTGCCGCTCTGTCCGACCGCATTGAATGCCGGGCGCCGATTCGGACTTCCGGTGATCCTCGACATGGCCGAGAACTACCCGGCGCTCGTGCGGTCGAACTGGGAGGCGAAGCGCCACACGGTGTTGGATTACGCGGTGCGAAACCCGGCGGCGGTCTCGGCGGTGGAGCGGTACTGCGTGCAGCGTGTGGATCGCACGCTCGTGGTGATCGAGGAGTCGGGCGATCGATTGGTGCGCGATCTCGGCGTGCCGGCGGATCGAATCGATGTGGTCGGCAACACGCCGCCGCGCGCGCGCGCCGAGCACGCGCCGCGCCCGCCTCGTGACGCGTCGTCGCCGCTCGAAGTCGCGTACTTGGGCATCTTCGAGATTCCACGGGGTATAGGAGACGTGCTGGAGGCAATGGCGCGCCTTCGCGGGCGGGCCAAGGTGCGACTCACCCTCGTGGGGGACGGGCGCGACATGACGATTTTTCGCGAGCAAGCAAGGCGACTGGCGCTGACGGACGACGAAGTGTCGTTCCGCGGATTTCTCGTGCACGACGACGCGCTCGCGGTAGTGGCGAAGGCGGACGTGGGCATCGTGCCGCATCGTGCCGTCGAAGCCTGGAACACGACGATCCCGAACAAGCTGTTCGACTACATGGCCGCCGGGCTGGCGGTGATCACGTCGGACGCGGCGCCGGCGGCTCGCGTGGTTCGCACGACTGGCGCGGGCGAAGTGTTCAGGTCAGGCGATGCGTCGGAGCTCGCCGACGCGATCGTGCGGCTCGCCGATCCGGCGCGCTGCGCCGCGGCGGCGGCAGCGGGACAACGAGCGATTCGCGATCGGTATCACTGGGAACAGGACGCGTCGACGCTCGCCGCGGCGGTCTCGCTCGTCGCGCGAGGGCGCGACGTTGCGGTCGCGTGATTCGATGATGCCTGACAATCTCGCGGGCAGACGGCGGGATGGCGGCATGCGTGTCGCTGCGGCGATCGCGCTTGGTGCGTTGTTGGCGTTTTCGTGCGCGGCGCCGCAGGACTCGAGCACGGCAGCGAAGGGAGTAACCAGCGTCGCGGATACGGCGAAGCCCCCGCCCGCGCCGCCGCCGGTGGTCACGGGCGCGTCGACGCCGGTGAACACGAGCGCGCAATACGATTCGGTGTCGCGGCATTGGCCGCACATCCGCGTGCAGGTAACGGACTATCGCATCGGCTATCTGACGGACGCCGCGACACGCGAGGCCGAGTTCAAGTGGACGGGCGCGCACGGCGACGACATCCTGCTGGATGCGTCCGACTCCCGGTCGGTGCCCAAGTACAGGTTGTACGATCCAAGCGCGAAGATCGACCGATACGTGTTGAACTGGACGGTGATCCAGGCGGGGAGCGAGCCGGAAAACAACTCCACCGCGTACACGACGCACATGCAGAAATGGTACACGGCGCACTCGTCGTATCAACTGGAGAGCGCGTTCCTGCACGACGCCTCGAAATGCTCCGCCGGCACGAAGACCGCGGCGTGCCGCGTGACCTTCAAGATCTGGAACTCGGCGCGGTTCGCGCTCAACCCGGGCGACGCCGGCGTGCGCGCCTACCAGCGCGACAGATTTAAAGAAGTCTTATCCGACGCCGACGGGCTGTTCCTCGACGAGCACGGCTCGGGCGACTTCGACGACAACCTGTCGTCGTTGAAGATTGTGGAATATCCCAGCTACGCGACGTACAAGACGGACATGGTGTCGTGGCTGGCCGATCTCAAAGCCGCCGTGGCGCCGAAGCAGCTCGTCATCAACACTGCGACGTACATCTCGAGCTGGGACACGCAGTTGGCGAACGCGGCGGGCGGCGCGCACGCCGAGGGGATCAACAATCCATTCCGTGCCGATCTCGAACAGCGCTGGGATTTCATGGAGGCGCTGAACAAGGGAGGCACCGCGGTGGAGATGGTGCCGGCGGGCGACACGCCAGCGAACTACACGGCGGGCGGGTCGGCGACCGCGGCCGCACGCCGCAAGTTGTTCCAGCTGGCGAGCTACTATCTCGTGGTGCCGAGTCCGACAGATCTGCTTCGCTTCAACTGGGGGCCGGATTGGACGACGCCATACTCGACGCAATGGTACAAGGCGATCGAGGTGGACGTGGGCAAGCCGATCTCGCCGCGGCACATCATGGGTGAGGGAAAAGATCCTGCCGGCCACAGCTATCGCATCTGGGCGCGCGAGTTCGAGAACGCGGTCGTGTTCGTGCGGCCGGTGATCGAATGGTCGAGCCAGACGTACGACGACGGCACCGCGTTGACGATCACGATGCCGTCGGGCGACACGTACCTGCCGCTCAGCACCGATGGCACGGTCGGTGCCCCTACGGACCGTGTCACACTGCGCACGAGCGAGTCCGCGATCCTGCTGCGGAAGAGCCGGATGCAGGCGGTGGCGCCCACGTCGTAACAGTCGCAGGCAGTCATGTCGTTGTCGTTTCACGCGGCCCAGACACCGCACTTTTTCACGGTCGACGTCGAGGATTACTTCCAGGTTGGCGCGTTCGAGCGGTTGATCCCGCGGTCGACCTGGGACAGCTACGCCTGCCGCGTCGAGCGCAACGTGGATCGGTTGCTCGAGCTTCTCGGAAGCGCCGGAGCAACGGGCACGTTCTTCACGCTGGGATGGATCGCCGACCGGTATCCGCAAATGGTGAAGCGGATCGCGCGCGGCGGACACGAGATCGCGTCGCACGGAGCGACGCATCGTCGCGTGAACCTGCTGTCGCCCGCCGAGTTTCGTGAAGAAATTCGCAGCTCGAAGGCCACGCTCGAGGATGCGTCGGGTACGGTGGTGAGCGGCTACCGCGCTCCGAACTTCTCGATTCTGCCGGGCTACGAATGGGCGTTCGACGTGCTGCTCGAGGAGGGCTACGAGTACGACTCGAGCCGCTTCCCCATTCAGCGTCCCGGCTACGGATCGCCAAACACGCCGCGTTATGCGCACGGAATCACCTGCTCGTCGGGTACGCTGCTCGAGCTGCCGATGACCACGCTCGACGTGATGGGCGCGCACATTCCTGCCGCGGGCGGCGCGTACCTACGGCACTTCCCGTACAGCGTCGTACGCAGCGCGTTTCGTGCGCGGCAGAACGCCGGGATACCCGGTGTGTTCTACATGCACCCGTGGGAGATCGATCCGGAGCAGCCGCGCGTCGCGGCGCCGTTCGTCACGCGACTTCGCCACTACGGCGGTCTGAAAAAGATGCAGCCGCGCATCGAGCGGATGCTCGGAGAATTTCGATTCACGTCGGTCGCCGACGCGCTGCCGGACATCCGGCGGACGGCGCCGCTCGTTCACGCCGCGTAGATGTCTCCGGCGCAGGCAACGGAGACGCGCGCGACCGACAACGCGGCGGCGCAGGGACTGACCGTCGGTCCGTTCGCCGGAGAACCGGCTGAGTGGGACGCGTTCGCCGAGCGACAGGCGGGCTACACGCATTATCACAAGTACGGTTGGCGGCGTGTGATGGAGCGTGTCTTCTCCCACGAGGGCGTGTACCTGGCTGCGCGCGACGCTGCGGGCGAGCTCGCGGGAATTCTTCCGCTCATCAGGATGAGAAGCGCGCTGTTCGGTCGCCAGCTCTGTTCCATGCCGTTTCTGAACTACGGCGGTCCGATCGGCAGCGACGACGCGATTCGGGCGCTATCCAGCGTGGCGGCAGAGCAGGCCGGGCGCGAGCGCACGAAGACGCTGGAGTACCGCGCGCGCGTACCGCTACCGGTCGACTTTCCGTCGTCGTCGCACAAGATCACGGTGACGATGGATCTCAAGCCCAACGCGTCGCAGGCGCTGTTCAAGTCGCTGCCGTCGCAGGTGCGCAACCAGGTACGCAAGCCGATCAAGGCCGGCGTGACGATGCGGTTCGGCGCGGATCAGGTGCGGCCGTTCTTCGAGGTGTTCGCGCGCAACATGCGCGATCTCGGAACGCCGACGCACACGCCGAAGCTGTTCGAGGCGATCGCGGCGGAGTTTCCGAACGACGCGATCTTCGGCTGCGCGTACGTCGGCGACAAACCGGTCGCGGCGGGCTGTGGGATCGTATGGGGCAACGAGATCGAGATGGCCTGGGGCTCGGCGCTCCGCGAGTACAACAAGTCGCACGCGCCGAACATGATGATGTACTGGTCGTTCATGGAGCGCGCCTGCGAATTGGGGCTGAGCGTCTTCAACTTCGGCCGCTGTACGCCGGGCGAAGGCACGCATCGGTTCAAGACTCAGTGGGGCGGCCGCGACGAGGCGCTGTGGTGGTACGGGCCGCACGTCAACGAGCTCGGGAAGATAGGAGCCGCCGAGCGGTACGGGCCGTTGGTGTGGCGGCATCTTCCGCTGCCGATCGCGAACATGATCGGCCCCTGGGTGCGGCGAGGAATCTCGGCGTGAACGTCGACGCCGTGCTGGTGGCGCTGGGAGCGGCGATCCTGACGAATGTCTGGCGGATGCAGGACATTCTTCCGCAGCTTGGCGTCTTTCGGCCGGCGATTCTCTCGATCGTCGCGGCCGCGTTTTTTCTGCTCATCGACAGATCGCCGGAGCGCAGGGAGCGGCGGTTCTCGACGCCGGTGACGATTCCGCTGCTGGTGTATCTGGCGCTGACCGCGGCGTTGATTCCGGCGAGCCTCGATCCACAGCTCAGCGCGTCGTTCCTCGTGAAGGAGACGCTGGCCACCGGCGCGCTCGCGCTGATGATCGCCGCGGGGGTACGCAACGGTCGCGACCTGGAGTGGCTGGTGTTGGTGCACGTGTTGGGAGCGACGTTCTACTGCCTGTACGCGCTCCTTCGGGTGCCGCTTGGTCCGGAAGGGCACTGGATCAACATCATCTACTACGACAACAACGACTTCGCGCTGGTGGCGGTGAGCACGATTCCGTTCGCGCTCTTTCTGCTGCAGAGCGGCCGCAAGCTCTGGTGGCGCGCGGCCGGACTGCTCGCGACGGCGTTGTTATTTCTGTGCGTAGTACGCACGGGATCGCGCGGCGGTCTGCTCGGTCTCATCGCGCTGCTCGGCTATCTCGCGTTGCGGCACCGCACCGTGACGGCGCGTGGGCGCATGGGCGTGGTCGTCGCGGCGGGGCTCGTCATCGCGCTGTTCGGCCGCAATCAGATCGCCGCCACGGTGACGACGCTGCGCAATCCGAAAGCCGACTACAATTGGGCGGGCAACGACTACAACGGGCGCATCGAGCTATGGAAGCGTGGGGTCGGCTACATGCGCGACCGTCCGTTGACCGGTGTCGGGCTGGCGGCGTTTCCCGTCGCGGAGGGGCAGCTCTCCGAGGTCGCGCGCGAGCGCATGGCGCACGGTCAGGACGTGAAGACGCTCGTTGCGCACAACATGTACATCCAGGTGGGTGCCGAGCTCGGATTGATCGCGCTCGCGGTCTTTCTCTTCGTGTTGTATCGCGTGTATCACACGGCGGTGTTGGTGACACGAGCGTACGAGCCACGCGACGACTTGAACCGCTCCGGACTCTTCTCGGCCCCGCCGGAAACGACGTTGCCGCGGCTACTGGCTGCGTCGGTGGTCGGCTTCTGTTTCAGCGCGGTGTTCATTGCCGCGGCGTACATGGCGTATCTCCCATTGCTCGTCGGCTTCGCGGGAGCGATCGCGCGTGTGGCGCCGGCATGGGTCACGGCGCCAAGGGGCCGACGGACGTACGCGGCGCCCGAGCTCGCTGACGTTGGCGTCGGCGCGGGTTCCGTGGCATGACGAACGCGCCGACCACCGAGCGCATGCGCAGCCGCATGAAGATGGCGGTCGAGCGCGTGTTGGTCTCGAGCGGGGCCGCGACGTTCGCGCGGTGGCGGCTGAACAACGGCGCCTTCGTCGTGGCGTATCACAACGTGATTCCGGATGGAGCCGCTGCCGCGTCCGACGTGTCGCTCCATGTGACGCGCGCACGATTTGCCGCGCAGCTCGACGCGTTGATGGAGACGCACGAGATCGTTCGGCTCGACGAAGTGTTGCGCGCGCCGGCCCGCCAGCAATTGCGCCGGCGTCCCGTGGCGGCGATCACGTTCGACGATGCCTATCGCGGCGCGCTGACGGTGGGCATGCAGGAGGTTCGCGCGCGCAGACTCGAGGCCACGACGTTCGTGGTGCCCGCGTTTCTCGGCGGCGGCGCATTCTGGTGGGATGAGGTCGATTGGCCGGCGGACAGCGACGAAGGCGACCGTTTTCGTGCGCGCGCGTTGGACGAGTGCGGCGGGTGGGACGTGCAGGTACGCTCGCTGGCGGCAAAGATTGGCTACGGAACGATCGACGTACCGTCGTACGCGCGATGCATCACCGGTCCGGAGCTTCGCGAGATCGCGGCGGAGGGCAGCCTGTCCATTGGCGCGCACACGTGGAGTCACGCCAACCTGGCCTTGCTCGACGACGTGACGCTGGCGAGTGAGCTCACACATCCACTCGAATGGCTGCGCGGACGGTTTCCGGGAGTGCAGCCTTGGTTGGCCTATCCGTACGGGCGGTGGTCTCCGCGCGTCGTTGCCGCCGCACGCGAGGCCGGGTACACGCTCGCCGTGCGTGTGGACGGCGGGTGGCTGCGCGGGCGCGCCCACGCCGTCGACCCCTTCACCGTACCACGATACAACGTTCCAGCGGGGCTGACGCCCGACGGATTCCTGTTGAGAGCCTCCGGAATGTTTTGCCAATGAATGCCACGGCGCGCAACGGATCACGGCGCATCGCGCTGTTTGCGGAAACGGGAGGCGCCGGCGGCGCCGAACGGATGATGGTCCATCTCGGCGACGAGCTCCTGCGGCGCGGGCACGAGGTCATTCCCGTGCTGCCCACGGGTCGCGACCCGTGGATGGCGACGCAGTTCGTCGACCGCGGTTGCCCGCCGGAGATGTTCACCGCGAAGGAAGGGTCGGCCGACCTGCACTGCCTGGCGCAGATGGTTCGCATCCTGTATCGCCGCAAAGTGGATGTGGTTCACACGCACGAGTTCTTCACCTCCGTGTACGGCGGCGCCGCGGCGCGACTGCTGCGGACGCCGCACGTCATCACGATGCACGGAGGTCGGTACTACTCATCGGGAGCGCACCGGCGCGCGGCGCTGCGATGGAGCGCGCGCGGAAGCCGGGCGGTGGTGGGCGTATCCGACGCCACGGCGACGGAGCTCGCCGATCAGTTGGGGCTCGCGCGCGACCGCGTACAGGTGGTGCACAACGGCGTGCGGCCGGAGACCGGAGATCGCGCACCCGTGCGCAATGAACTCGGCGTGAAGGACGACGAGCTCCTGGTCGTAGCAGTGGGAAATCTGTATCCGGTAAAGGCGCACATCGTTCTGTTACGCGCCCTTGCCAACATGCGCGCCAATGGGGCGGCGCCGAACTGGCGCGTAGCAATCGCCGGCCGAGGCGGCGAGGAACCCGCGCTGCGCGCGTTCGTGTCCGAGCACCAGCTCGAAGATCACGTGCACATCCTCGGCTATCGAAGCGACATCGCGAACATTCTCGCGGCCAGCGACGTGTATGCGATGCCGTCGTTGTCGGAGGGACTTCCAATGGCGCTGATCGAAGCAATGTTCGCGCGACGCCCGGTCATCGCATCCAGGACGGGAGGTATTCCCGAGGTCGTCACGGATGGCGTCGACGGACTGCTCGTTCCGCCGGGTGACGACGCCGCACTCGCGGACGGCCTCTCGAGACTATTCGCCGACGCGGCACTGCGCGATCGGCTGGCGACCGCGGGGCGCGGGCGAGCCATGGATCGTTTCGGCGTGGAACGCATGGTCGATGCGTACGAGCGGTTGTACGGCGTCGCTCACTAGCTCACTCATACCGGACACACGAGATGCGCGCAGGACCGGACGCACTGGCATCGATCGACCGCTGGCTCGGAAAGCTCACGGGAGAGCGCCAGCTCGCGGTGGTCATGGGCGCGTCGGTCAACGGCCTGAGTTGGGTCCGCAGCCTTGGCCGGCACGGCGTGCCGGTGCTGCTGATCGACGGTGAGCCGCTGATCGGCCGCTACTCGCGCTACGCCACGAGCGTGCAGATCGCGCGGGATGCCGGCGAAACGGAGGCGGTGCTCGAGTTCCTGAATGGGGTGAGGGAGCGACTGGACGCGCCGGCTCTTCTGTTCTCGACGTCGGACCACTATTGCTCGCTGATCACGGACAACAGCGAGCGGCTCGAAAGCGGCTTCCGCTTCCTGTTGCCCAAAGTCGGTACGATGCGCTCGATCGTCGACAAGAGCGTGCAATACAAGATCGCTCAAGACGCGGGAATCGATATTCCCCTGACATTCTTTCCGACGACCGTCGGCGACATCGACAAGTTCAGCGCGCAGCTCACGTATCCCGCGATCCTGAAGCCCTGTCAGCCCGATCAGCGGCCGGCCGAAATGCGGAACAAGTCCATCAAGGTCATGGTCGCGAATGCGCCTCAGGAGTTGCGCGAGGGCTTCGCGCGGGCGGCCGACATCGGAATTCGCATGATGGTGCAGGAGATCGTTCCGGGCGACGACAGCGCGATCTACGGCTACTGGGGCTTTTGGGACGCCGAAGGGGTGGAGCGCGCATGGGTGACGCGGCGCAAGTTGCGTCAGTGCCCGCCGAAGTTCGGCGACGGATGCTGCCAGGTGACGATGGATACTCCTGAAGTACTCGAGCTGAGCCGGCGCCTGCTGCGTGCGTTCGAATACCAGGGCTTTTCCGGTGTGGAGTTCAAGCTCGATCCGCGCGACGGCAAGTACCGCTTGATGGAGATCAACCCGCGCACCGAGGCGGGAAATCAGTTGGCGATCAGCGCGGGCGTGGACTTCCCGTGGATCGGTTATCAGTATCTGTCGGCTCGCGCCGACGGCGCCGCGGTGGATTTCGGCGGACCGTTCAAACGCGGCATGCAGTACGTGAACGAAGAGGGTGATCTGAAGGCCTTTCTGGCGATGCGGCAGAGCGGCGAGATCACGGCGAGCGCCTGGCTTCGCTCCTTCGGCTCGTCTCGGTCGTATGCGCTTGGCGCGTGGGATGATCCCATGCCGCTGCTCGTCATGGCGGGGCGCATCGCGCGAGCAGCGGCGCGCCGCGGCGTGGGCAGAGCATAGCGCGACGATCGCGCTACACGGACACGACGCCCGCCTCCGGCTGCACGACGATGTCCGGTGAATCTTCGCCGCCATCGCCCGACCCGCGAACGAGTTGGATGAATCGCTGCATGCGCGACCAGTAGCGCAAGCGGATCACGGCGAGATAGGTGAGCGCACCCACAGCGACCTCGCAGGCGAAGCGTACGGCGAGAGGCAGGGTCTCTGGCATCGCGACGCGAGCCGCGACGACCATCACCGCCATGATCAGCGACGCCGCGATAGGAGGCCAAAGCGTGCGTGCGTACGTTCTCGCGTCGAGATCGATCAATCGGAACACCGCGCGATACGACGGATAGCTGGCGATCGGAAACCCGACGATCCACGCGGCGGCGACACCGGACGTTCCCCAGTGCGATCCGAGGTAGAAGAGCGGTGCCAGCACGGCGAGCGAGAAGAGCGTGTATTTGAGATCGCTCTTCGCGTGTCCGGTCGCGACGAGCATCGGCGAGATGACAGTTGCAATCGCGCGAAATCCGCCGTAGAAGGCGAGCAGGCGCAGCGGACCAATGGCGCCGGCGTATCTCGGTCCGATCGCAAGCAACACGAAGTGGTCGGCGGTGAGCGCCATGCCGGCGGCCAGGGGAAGTGCGACGAAGGCGAGTCCTTCACTCAAGCCGAGACAGTAGCGGCGTAGCCCCTCGCGGTCGTTCTGCACGCGCGAGAGTACGCTGGGAATGACGCGCGCGATGAGAGAGCTGATGCGATCGACCGGAATCGTGGCCAGCGTCCAGCCGAACTCGTAGGCACCGAGGGCAGCTTTGCCGAGGACGCGGCCGACGATCGCGAAGTCGGCGTTCGAGTAGGCGTAGGTTCCGACGCGTGATAGGGCGACGTTCCACCCAAATGCCGCCTCGCCGGCGATGCGACGGAACTGCGTGGGCCAGGTGATGCGGTGCGGCGCCCACGCCAGCGCGAGCAGCGTGGTGACCGTCGAGCTGATCAATGCGGCGTAGGCGAGCGACCAGTAGCGATAGCCCATCATCGCGAAAGCGATCGTGGTGACGGTGAGCGAAATCGATTGCAGGCCGTCGATCCACGCGAGCTTCTGGAACTCGAGCCGCCGCGCCATCAGCGCACGCGGCAGCATCTGCGGCGCGGTGATCAGGTAGGCGACGCTCAACAGCATGATGATGCGCGCCACTTCCGACTCCTTGTAGAACGCGGCGACGAGCGGAGCGAGCAACACCGAGACGAGGGAGAAGCCGAAGCCGTAGATCAACGACAGTCCGCCAAGTCGCGCGATTTTGTCGTCGGTGAGGTCGTGGCGCTGAACGATCGCCGCACTGACGCCGAGATCGTAGATGGGCGCGACGAATCCTGTGTAGACGAGCGCCATGCCGTAGAGGCCGTAATCCCCGGGGCTCAGTAGGCGAACGATGAGCAGCGTGGAGGCCCAGCTTACGATCTGCGTCGCCCATTTCATTCCGGCGGTCCAAGCCACGCCATGGATCAATGAACGGTCGAGTGACGAGCGTTGCGACGTAGTCACAGAGACGCATTGAGCAAGTGTGTGGCCAGCCGAAGCAGAGGGAGTGCTCGCTTCTTGCTCATTGGGTCGCCGATGTCCACTGAATTTCGAATCGTGCACGCAATCACACCGGCCGAAGTGGGCGGCCTCGAGACGGCCGTTCGTCTGTTGGCATGCGGGCAACGCGAGCGCGGCCATTCGGTGCATGTGCTCGCGACCGTGGACCACGGCGGAGCGGAGTCAGCGGTTCTTGCGGCGTTGCGCGCGAGCGGAGTGCCGGTAACCACGATCGTCGCGCCCGGGCGCGCGTATCTGCACGAGTGGCGCGCGGTGGGCTCAGCGCTGGCGGCGCTTCAGCCGCATGTCTTACACACGCACGGCTACCGCGCCGATCTGCTCGCCGGAAGCGTCGCGCGCCGAGCAAATGTGCCGACGGTGACGACGCTGCACGGCTTTGTCGGTGGGGATTGGAAGCTTCGGTTGTACGAGCAATTGCAGCGGCGCTCGCTTCGGCGGTTCGACGCGGTGGTGGCGGTGTCGACGCGTATGCGCGATGAGCTCAGCTACCGCGTCGATGCGAAGCGATTCCACGTCATCCCAAACGCGTTCGCGCCGAGTGGAACGGCGCTGTCGAAGCAGGAGGCGCGGAGCAGGCTTGGAATCGCCGACGGCGAGTTCCATCTCGGATGGATAGGCAGGCTGAGTCACGAGAAGGGGCCCGATGTGATGATTCGTGCGCTCGCGAGCAACGGTGCGCGTGACGCGCACCTGTCGGTCATCGGCAACGGGGTCGAGCGGCAGCGCGTCGAACAGCTCGTGGCCGAGCTCGGGTTGGCGCAGCGCGTGACGTTCCACGGTGTTCGCCAGGACGCCGGAGCGCTGCTCGCCGCGTTCGACGGCGTCGTCCTGAGCTCGCGCAGCGAGGGTACTCCGATCGTGCTCCTCGAGGCAATCGCGGCGGGAGTTCCGGTGATCGCCACGTCGGTCGGTGGAATTCCTGAGGTGGTGCAGGCCCCGCATGCGCTCGTGGTTCCTCCCGAAAATCCCGCGGCGATTGCGGCGGCGATTGCGGCGTTGGAATCGGATCCGGCGGCCGCGACGGAGCGGGCCAGCCGCGCGCTGGGGCGGCTGCGCGAGCGGTATGCGATAGGGCCGTGGGTGGCGGAATACGATCGTGTGTACGACGGCGTCACGACGGGCGTAACCCGGATGGTCGCATGAATCTCATCGCACTCATCGCGGTGTTTGCTCCGGGCGGAATGCTCGGCTACGCCTACGTCGGCTATCCGCTGTTGCTGCGACTCGCCTCGCGAAAGCGAGTCGATGGGAACGCCGTGGCGGATCCGCGAGCGTGGCCGCGCGTGACGATCGTCATCTCGGCGTACAATGCCGAACGCACGATCGCGAGAACACTGGATCCGCTGCTTGCCATCGATTATCCGAAGGAGCTCGTGCAGATCCTCGTCGCTTCTGACGGCAGCACCGACCGCACCGATGCACTCGTACGCGAGTATGCGAATCGCGGAGTGGAGCTCGTTCGCGTCCCGCGCGGGGGAAAGACAGCCGCCGAGAACGCACTGGCGATGCATGTGCGTGGGGAGATCGTGGTGTGCACCGACGCATCCGTGATCGTGCATCCAAAGGCGGTCAAGCAACTCGTGCGGCGGATCATGTCCGATCGGCGCCTCGGCGTGGTCTCCGGGCGAAGCATCGTGGTAGACCCGGAAACGTTGGCGACCGTCGAGCCCTCTGACGCTCGTGCGCGCGGCGGCGAAGGCGGCTACTCGGACTTCGAGCACGCGGTACGCTCGCTCGAGACGAAATTCGGCGCGATCGTCGGAGCGACCGGGGGGCTCTACGCGCAGCGCGCGGAGCTCTTTGCCATTCCATTGCCGCCGCACGTCACGCGCGATCTCGGGTGCACGCTCGTCGCGGTGGAGCACGGTTACGGATCGGCGCAGGAGAACGACGCGACCTGCGTCGTCGGCTCGGCCAGCAGTCTGCGCGGAGAGTATAGGCGCAAGGTTCGCACGATGATCAACGGGCTCGACACGATGTGGTGCTTCCGCCGTCTGCTGCGGCCCAGTGTGTCCGGATGGTATGCGCCGCGCTTGTGGAGTCACAAGCTGGCGCGCGTGCTCGCCTACCTGCTCACGCCGCTCGCAGGCTTGGGTCTCGTGGTACTGGCGGCGAGCCACTGGATCGCGCGCATCGCGCTGGCCGGTGGACTGGCGGCGGCGTTGTTGGCGCTCGTGGCGGTCCTGCTCCCTCCCACGAAACGCGCGCCCTCGATCGTGAGCATGTGCGGCTACGCCGTCGCCGGCGCGATCGCGGCACTCGAGGCGTGGTGGTCGTTCTTCCGCGGGAAGCACGCGACGGTGTGGGAACCGACGAACCGCTCGCTGGAGCTCTCACCCGACGCGTGACGCGCCGGTCCGCTTGTTAGTGCGCTAGTGGCCGGTGCGCTTGAAGAACATCACCAGCGGCGTCTGCATCATGATGCGAAGGTCCTTCATGACGCTCCGATGGCGGAGGTACTCGAGATCGTACTTCACCTTCGCCCTCACGTCCTCGATCGACGTGTCGTAGCTATGGCGAATCTGCGCCAAGCCGGTGATGCCCGGACGCGTACGCTGGCGGATCGGATAGTACGCAATGCACTCGACGAGATTTGGAATGATCGTCGGACGTTCGGGGCGCGGGCCTACGATGTTCATGTCGCCGCGAAGCACGTTGTAGAGCTGCGGGAGCTCGTCGAGGCGGCACTTCCGAAGGAAGCCGCCGATCGGTGTGACGCGCGGATCCTGTTTCTGCGCCCACACGGCACCGGTGCCGGACTCGGCGTCCACGCGCATCGTGCGGAACTTGAACATCGTGAACGTTTCGCCGCAGGTGTTCCAGGTGCGCCGATCGTGCACCGCGTTGGCGATCTTCCGCCGGCGCGCCTCGCCCGCGGCAAGCACGGCCTCCACGCTCAGGCCGTTGCGGCGGTCGCGATCGCGCCGGCGCTCGATTGCGACGGCGCTTTCGTAGACGCGGCGTCCGGCGTCCGTCTGGCGTGCGCGCTCACGTGCAGAAACCCCAGTGGCGCGCGCGGTCGACCGGCTAACGCGCTGCCCCTTCGCGCGCCGGCTGCTCGCTGTCCGGCGCTCCGCGGGCGACAGGAGGTCGTAGCGCCGCCGGTCGCGGCCGACGCGTACTTGCTTGTAGACCACCGGCCCCGGCGACGTCAGTCGAACCGCGATCGCGATGATCAGCATGACCGGCGACAGCAGCACCAGCGCGACGGCGGCGATAGCGACGTTCAGCGCGCGTACCGACCGTCCATTTCGAGGACGACATCTCCGGTCGAGGAAGAGCACCGCATCCTGTGCGCTCTGCGGCTCCGTTGGTTGCGGGCGTTGCGCGTGCTGCGCGGATTGTGCGGATTGTGCGGATTGTGCGTCCAGCATGAGTGTGCCGCCGCCCGCGCCGGACACGGTGGAAACTGTCTCGGTCGTACTCGCCGCCACACCGGCGACGGACAGCGGACTCAGGGACTGTGACTGAGCGACGAGCTCGGAGGATTCTATCGCGGGCGAAACAACTCGCGTAACAGGGGCACTCGGCCGGGCTCGGCGCATGCGCGCGAAGTGAAAACTCTGTGCTGCGGGGTTCATCTACTGCTCCTGCGTGCTGCCCGGGCGAGGACAGTTCCGCGCCCGTCGTCGTCAGAAAATTCTGGTCCCGCCGTACAGACTGACCAACACCGCGGCGACATACGCGCCGGTGCGAATCCAGTCTCCCCAATCGCGCTTGGACTGCTCGGCGACGTTGATCTCATCGCCTGCGCGCAGATCCAATTGGTCCACGGTGGCACCCGTCGCCATCTCCTGGCGCAAGCGCTTGGGCTTCCAGATTTCCTTTCCATTGCGGCGGATCGTCGTCTCGCCGACGTTGGCCACCGGTGACGGCCCACCCGCGCTCATGATGGCGTCGCTGACGAGCATGTCCGGCCGAACCGAATAGAATCCCGGCTTGGCGACCGCGCCGGAGACTTGCACGCGAAGCAACGGGTGCGCTTCCACCGCCGGATTCACGACGTACCGCCCAATCTGCTTGGCGAGATACGGCGTGAGCTCGGACCAGAGCACGCCTGAGAGCGGTATCTGTCCGATGTCGGGAAGCTCGAGCACGCGTCCGCCGCGTACCGTGAAGGTATCCGTGAGCGCGGGCACGTTCGCGACGCGCACGGCGACGCGATCGCCGACGTTGAAGTCGCCATCGCGTAGACGCTCGCGAATGCTCGTGAGCTGCGCGACGTTCTCTTCCCATACTTTGCGATCGCCGGTGTTGCGCGCGGCGGCGTCCGCTGCCGACGCCCGTGACTCGAGGGAAGTGCGCGTGGCGAACGGCGCTTCGGTACGTGATTGCGCGCGTGCAGTCGAGCCCGCGAGTGCACTCGCTGCAAGGCACAAAGAAGCAATCCGTCTCGATCCGCGCGTCGTCATTTCGTTGTGTTCAATCGGGATGTTTTGAGAACGTGATCAATGCACGGCGCATACCAACGGTGTGATCGCAGTCACACGAATTGGCCGGAGACTTGCCTCAAGTGGAGTTCGTCGCGGAGACGATCTTCGCGGCGACGTGGCCGCTCATCCCATCGCTGTATGTCTGGACACCTGGTGCCATCGAACCGGCGCACCGCGCCGGCCCAAGCCGATCACAGACAACTCGCACAATCGTCGTGGCCGGAGCCACCACGCGGGCCCGCTGCACCCGCGGCGAGTCACGGATTCCAGTGGCGTCGCTATGCCGACGCCGTGCGTCGGCACCGATGGTTGGTGCTCGCGCTCGCATTCGTCGGCATTGGAGCCGGTTGGGTCGCCAGCCGATACGTGAAGCCGCAGTACGAGGCGCACATCTCGATCTGGATTCCGGCCGAGGACCGAACGCAGCAGACTGCACCGATCGGCGGCGCGCGCGTGCTCGATGCCGCGGGGTGGGCCGATCTCACGACGAGCTACGCGGTGCTCGACAAGGTGGCGATCGAGAACGGGCTGCTCGCCGGCACGACGGATACGTCGAAGCAAGCGGCGTTCGCCAATTTCCACACAAGTGACAAGCTCGTCCCGGGGCAGTACACGCTCACATTCACGAACGGTGGTCAGCGCTATACACTGACGCCAGTGCGCGGTACGCCGGAGTCCGGCGCGGTCGGTGATTCAATTGGACGCTCGTTTGGATTCCTCTGGGCGCCAACCGCTCGCCAGCTCGGAACGTCGAGCCCCATCGATTTCAACGTCATCACGCCGCGCCAGGCCGCGACCTACCTGCGGCAGCGACTCACCGTGGCGCTCTCCGATTCGAGCTTCATCGTCGCGCGCCTTCGCGGGCCGAACCCCGAGCGTGACTCGAAGATCTTGAATACGCTCGGACGCGAAGTGATCGCAACGGCGACGAGCCTGAAGCAACACAACGGCACGCAGGTGCTCAGCACACTGCAGACTCAGCTCACCGACGCGAGCGGAGCGCTCAGATCGTCGGAGGACGTGCTCAATCGTTTCCGGACGAACGCCATCACGCAGCCGTCGGAACAGTCGATCACCGACGCGATGCGCGACCCGACGGCGTCGCAATACTTTTCGTCGTCCGCCGCGCGGGACAGCCTCAAGAACGATCGCGAAGCGTTGGAGCGTGTCGTCGCGAGCGCGCGCACGCAACCGATCGACGTGGGCGCACTCCTGTCGATTCCGTCGGCGCGCAGCGCACCGGAGCTCACGGCGGCGATCGCGGAACTCAACAAGGCCGACTCCACCTATCAGGGCATGCGCCGGCAATTCACCGCAGACTATCGTCCCGTGAAGGATGTCGAGGGCCAGATCACGCGGCTCAAGACGCAGACGATTCCGCAGATCGCCAGCCATATCCTCGGTCGCCTGCAGACGTCGCAGATGCAATTCGCCACGCGCGCCTTCGACGCGCAGCGAAAGCTGCAGGCCATTCCGTCGCGCACGCTCGAGGAAGCGCGACTTCGCCGCGACGTGGCGACGAGAGAGAATCTCTACAACACGCTCAAGTCGCGCGTCGACAACTCGCGCATGGCGCAGCAAAGCTCCGTTGCCGAAGCGAGTGTGCTCGACAGCGCCGTCGCGCCGACGCAGCCGGTGGGCAATACGCGGCCGTACTTCCTCGTCGTGAGCGTGCTGGTCGCGCTCGCGCTGGGCGTCGGCGTCGCACTGGTGCTCGATCGCTTCGATCCCAAGATTCGCTATCCCGAGCAGGTGGGCGAGCTCGGGCTGCACTTCCTCGCGGCCGTTCCGCACATGAATGGAAGCGTGGAAATCGATCACTCGGCGGAGGAAGCCGCGCAGGCCGTGGAGTCGTTCCGAACGCTGCGGTTGAATCTCCGACACCAGCAGCCCGGAGCCGACGCGGTGCAGCTCACGGTGACGAGCCCCGGCGCGTCGGAAGGGAAGTCGCTTCTCGCCGCGAACCTCGCGCTGTCGTTCGCCGAGGCGGGATATCGCACCCTGCTGATCGACGGCGACATTCGGCGCGGCCGGCAGCACGAGACGTTCGGCGCCAGCATTCAGCCGGGGCTCACCGATTTCCTCGCGGGCAACGCGCGCGCGGACGAGATCGCGCGTCGCTCCACGCATCCGAATCTGCTCGTGATTCCGTCGGGCTCGCGCGTGGGGAGCGGGCCGGAATTGCTGATGTCGCCGGAGCTCCCGCGCCTCCTCGCCGCGGTGCGTCCACTCTTCAACGCGATCATCGTGGACAGCGCGCCACTCGGCGCCGGCGCCGATGCGCTCGCGCTCGGCGCCGCCACCGGAAACGTGATGCTCGTGTTGCGGGCTGGGTCGACCGAGCGCCGCATGGCGGAATCGCGCATCTCGCTGCTGCGGCAGGCGCCAATCCGGGTACTCGGCGCGGTGCTCAACGACATCGGCGCAGCGGCGGTCTACGACGAATACAGCTACATCGAGGGCTACTACGTTCCGGTCGCCCACGAGTCTGTGCCGACCGAGGTGTTGCCGGCACACGTCCAAGTGCAGGGGGACTGAGCGATGCCAGATATCGAGCAGGAGCGCAACATATCCGGGATTGTGCGACAGATCCCGATATCGGACGAAGCCGAGTTCGACGACGTCCTCGACACGCCGAGCGATCTGCTCTCGGCCTGGCAGGGTCAGGTTCGCGGGCTGGCGGATCATCCACCCGTGAACGCCGACGACAATGCCACGTCGATGCTCGCGCAGCTTCGCGTCGTGGCCGACGACCTTGCGCGCCCGGCGTCCCGCTCCGCTCGCACCAAGCTGCTGACGACGGGCGAGCAGGAGCTCCCGATCGTATCGCTCGACGATGCGTCGAACGACACGCCAACCGCGGCGGTGTTCGACATCAGCGGCATACAGCGCTCGATCGAAGACGCACAGCGGCGCATCGAATCGACCCTCACGAACAGCGAGAGTCGGCTCGCCGCCGCGTTCAACCAAGCCCTGACCGGCCTCGCCGACCGGACGAGCAGCGCGCACGAGTCACTGCTCGCCGACATGCGAAGCCAACTCGCCGAAGCGCGCGAGCAGATCGACGGCGAAAGCCGCGGTGCGCTCCAGCGCGCCATCGGCATGCTCTCGGTGCTCGAATCGCTGGACGACGTCGTTGCCTCGGTGAACGGGCGCGCCGACGACGCGTCGATCGGCCGCATTCAGCGTTTCGAGCGCGAAGCACGCGCGATGGCGCAGTTGGTCGAGCTCGAGGAGATCCCGAGTGAGGGCGCCGTCGATCCCGACCTGCACGAGATCGTGTCGACGGTGGGCGGAACGGCGCGCGCCGGCTCGATCGTCGAGGTGCGGCAGCGCGGCTATACATTCCGCGGCCGCGTCGTACGTCCGGCGCAGGTCGTCGTGTCTGCCCGCGGCAAAGCCTAGGCGGGCACGGCGGTCTTGGCCGGAACGAGGTTTTCGGCGTACCACTCGACCGCGGATTGCAGACCCGTTTGCACGCTGTATCGCGGCGCGAAGCCGAGGTTGTCAGCCGCCTTCGCGATGTCGGCGCGCGAGTGCCGGATGTCGCCACTGCGGAACGGTTCGAACAGCGGTTCACGCGCGGCAAGCTCCGGACGCTTCTCGGCCAGCGAGTCGCGAATCAGCGCGAACAGCTCGGTGAGACTCGTCGGGTGTGCCGAGCCGATGTTGTACGCCGTGCCCGTGACGTCTCCTTCGTCGACCACCGAGGCGAGAATGTTCGCCTGCACGACGTCGTCGACGTAGACGAAGTCGCGAGTCGTCGCGCCGTCGCCGTAGATGCGACAGGGCTCATCGAGCAACAGGTTTCGCATCCACGAAGGGATGACCGCCGCGTACGCGCCATCCGGATCCTGGCGCGGCCCGAAGACGTTGAAGTAGCGCAGACCCACGGTGTTGATGCCGAACGCGCGCTGGTACACCGCGGCGTACAGCTCGTTGACGTGCTTTGTGACCGCATATGGCGACAGGGCGCGCAACTCACTCTTCTCCTGCTTCGGAGTGCCGGGTGCGTCGCCGTACATCGCACACGACGACGCATAGACAAAACGCTTTGCCCCCGCATCGCGCGCCGCCGTCAGCATGTTCACGAAGCCGTCGACGTTCGTGCGGTTGACCGCGATTGGATCTTCCATGGAACGGGGAACGGAGCCGATCGCCGCCTGATGGATCACGTAGTCCATTCCACGACAGGCATCCTGACAGGCGGACAAGTCCTCGATGTCGCCGCGAATCATTCGGAAGGTGCCGCCGCCGCCTTCGCTCTCGGCAACCGCCTGATCGACGTTGCGTTGATAGCCGCTGGAAAAATTGTCGAGGCCGACAACGTCCTGACCAAGCTCGAGCAACGTCTTCGTGATGTTTGACCCGATGAACCCGGCAGCGCCCGTGACCAACCATCGACGCGGATTGGCGCGCAGCTCTGCGCACACTGACTCATAGCGATTCACGACTTCCTCCCGTTGCCGGACAACGTCGCGCGAATGATGACGCGCGCCGTACCATTCACCGTGTCGAATGCAATTGTGATTCCTATCACCGTTACGCTTTACAACCGCTCCCAACCGCGCTTAGCCTTATCCGATGGCCCCACCGTCGCGAAATCGCTCGCTCACGCCCGACACCACGGGCGCATCGAAGCAGGACATTCTCGAGCTTACCGAAAAGCTCAATGTCCGTTTCATGCGGCTACAGTTCACCGACATTCTCGGCATCAACAAGAACGTCGAGATTCCGTCGTCGCAGTTCGAGAAGGCGCTGGCCGGCGACATCATGTTCGACGGCTCGTCGATCGAGGGGTTCGTGCGCATCGAGGAATCCGACATGCTGTTGGCGCCGGACCTCGACACCTTCCTCGTCTATCCGTGGGGCGATCAAGACAATCGCATTTGCCGGCTGATCTGCGACATCCGCATGCCGTCGGGCGAGCTCTTCCCGGGCGATCCGCGCGGCACGCTCAAGTCGGTGCTCGCCAAGGCGAAGAAGATGGGCTTCACCATGAATGCCGGCATGGAAGCGGAGTTCTTCCTCTTCAAGCCCGGTGCGAGCGGTGAAGCGAGCACGACGACGCACGACGTCGGCGGCTATTTCGACCTTGCCCCCACCGATCTCGGCGAAGACGCACGCCGCGCGATGGTCGATACGCTCGAGCGCATGGGCTTCGAGGTCGAAGCCGCGCACCACGAAGTGGCGCACGGCCAGCACGAGATCGACTTCCGCTACGCCGACGCACTGAAGACCGCGGACAACATCGCGACGTTCCGCTTCGTCGTGAAGCATGTCGCCACCCAATTCGGGCTGCTCGCGTCGTTCATGCCCAAGCCGATCTTCGGCCAGAACGGAAGCGGCATGCATACGCACCAGTCGCTGTTCAAGGGGAAGGAGAACGCGTTCTGGGATCCGAAGGCCGAGTGGGAGCTCTCGAAGACCGCGCTTCATTATACGGGCGGGCTGCTGCGCCACGCGCGCGGCATGTGCGCAATCACCAACCCGCTCGTGAACTCGTACAAGCGCTTGGTGCCGGGCTACGAAGCGCCGGTGAACGTCGCGTGGTCGATGCGAAATCGCTCGCCGCTCATCCGCGTGCCCGACCGTCGGGGACTCGGCACCCGACTCGAGCTGCGCTCCCCCGATCCGGCGGCGAATCCGTACCTCGCGCTCGCGGTGATGCTCGCCGCGGGACTCGACGGCATCGAGACGCAAGCCGACTATCGCGAGCCGGTGAACGAGAACATCTGGGAGATGAGCTTTCGCGAAAAGCGGCGGCTGCGCATCGACGACCTACCGCACGACTTGAACGAAGCGCTCGACGAGCTCGAGAAGGACGACGTCATTACCGGTGCGCTGGGCAAGCACATCACGTCGAATTTCATCGAGGCGAAGCGGCAAGAGTGGCGCGACTACATCACGCAGGTGAGCGCGTGGGAGCTCGAGAGCTACCTCGCGAAATACTGACGTCGGTCGCCGGCGGGCTCAAGGAAGCGCAACCGGAAGCACGCGCACGACCTGACCGCGCCCGAGCTGGGCCATCGTGACCGTGCTGTCGCCCGCGACGTGAATCGATACCGCGCGTTCGCGCGGCACACCGCACAATAGAAAGCCGCCGTCACCGGCGAGCGTCTTGGCCGTTTTCGTCGTGCTTCCGCCCGGCCCACCGGAGCCGACAGTCCACGACGCCGTGATCAGCTTTCCCTCCACTGGATGTTCGCGCCGCGTGACCGCGCCGACGATCACACCGGCGTCGTCGGGAAGCGATCGTGCATCCACGCCGCAGGTGGAGCGCGCCGCGTCGATCGATGACTCGATGGTGACGCGCGCAATGGCGCGCGCAACGGTGTCGATCTCCACGTGCACGCGGTTGCGCGGCCACCCGAGCGCGTCCAGCTCGTCGGTACCGACGTCGAGCAGGTACTCGCCGGGGACGAGGCGCTCGAATGCGACGCCACCGGTGGCATTGCTGCGCTGCACGCCGGGGCTTCCCACGAGCGACACGATCGCGCCCGAGACTCCCGAATCCCCGCGCGCGCTGACGTGCACGTCGACCGCGCCCGTCTGCCGGGACCAGACAACCACGGTGTCGCGCCGCACGTTGCGCAACGTACCGCCGGTCACGCGTATCTCATCGACGGTCCACTCTTGCCGATCCAGAACGGACAGCGCAGTGCTCCCGCCGCCGGCACGCCTCATCGTGCGGTGCGGCGACGACACATGCCGTTCAGTCACCGCGTGACCGATCGGCATGCGGATGGACCAATTGGTCATGACGCGGGCGCCCGTGGAAAGTCGCGCCAACTCGACGTGCCCGCCGGCGAGCGTGTCGTCGGTTGCCGACAACCCGAAGTCGACGTATGAAAAGTCGAGCGACGACAGCTCTTGTGTTGCGCGATCGAGCCAGAACGTCCCGCGAACCTCGACGTGGCCGAAGTGCTGCGCGGGGGTAAAGTCGATACCCACCATCGACGGATGGCCTGGTTTGTCGTGCACGCGGAGACAGTGCGTGTCGGCGAAATACGACGACAGCAAGACCTCGATGTCGGGCGCGACGAACGTCGTGCTGTCTCGCGCCTCGAGCACGTATCCGTCGCGGCGCAACCGCTCCGGCGGAACGCTCGCCCACGATCGGGTGTCGCGAACGGAGTTCTCGGAGAACGCAATGTCGAGCAGATCGTGCGACGCGAAATCGTACCGGCGCGTGTGGTCGACAATGTCGAACAAGTAGCCGCGATCGTCACGCGTGATCGCGGCGGCGTAGAGCGCCGTCTTGGCGTCGTCCCAGAGGACGCCAACGACGAGCAGCGAATCGGGCCGGACGTGGCATTGGCCGCGCTCGACGGTCGTAACCGCCGGCAGCGGACGCGAATCGTCCGTCATCCGCAGCACGATCGTCGTGTCCCCCGAGAGGGTGAAGCGATCGGAGTCGACGGGGCGGAAACCAATCCTCAGCGCGCGAACCCGAAAGCGGCCCGGCGCCGACGCGCGCAACGCATACGCTCCCGTACCGGTCGACAACGCTCGCGCGGCGACTCCGCCCGCCGAGTCGATGAGGAGCAACACTGCGCCATCGACCGACGCACCGCTCCGCGACAACACGCGGCCGCGAACGGTCTGCGCCTCGAGCGTTCCGGCCAGAACCAGAATGCAGAGAACCCACGCGGCGAGACGTGCGAGTTTCCGATCGCGCATAGTTTGATGATATCCCCCGGCTGGCGCCGGGCAAGCGGGAGTTTCCTGGCGGATGTCTTACAAAGTCCCCGTTGAGGCCGTCCGCGGTGGAGGGTGGGCGAGCGCGCGGTATATTAACCCTCCATCCCGCACGGGTTGCCCACCTGATCCTGGAGCTCGTCGATGCACCCCAGCACGGTCATCGTTCGTGAGGCCATCACGGACGACGCCGACGCGATGGCCCGGCTCTGCACCCAGCTGGGATATCCGTCGGAATCGCCTGCCATCCCGGGCAGGCTCGAGCGCCTTCGGGCGGACCGAAACGCGCGGGTGTACGTCGCGGACAGCGGCGGAACGATCGTGGGCCTCACCACGATTCACCTGCGCGACACCATCAATCACGACGCGCCCATCGCGCAGCTCACGCTGCTCGTCGTCGACGAGGCGAACCGGACGCGCGGCGTCGGCCGCGCGCTCGTCCAAGCCGCCGAGACGTTTGCGCGCGACCGCGGCAGCAATCGCATGACCGTGACGACCGCGCTCAACCGCGCCGACGCCCACGCGTTCTACGAGCGCATTGGGTACGCGCAAACCGGGCGCCGCTACGGCAAGGATTTCTCGCCTCCTCGGACGACATGAGCGTCAACCAGCTCGACGACATCACTCGGCTCTTTCGCTACACGTGGTGGGCGGAAGATCAGCTCATCGCGGCGGTGAAAGCGCTCTCAAGCGAGCAACAGGAACGCGAGCTCGGCGGAAGCTTTCCGAGCGTACGCCAGTGTCTCGCCCACCTCGCCGCATCGCACCTGATCTGGTTCAGACGCTGGCACGGGCTTCCGGGCCGACCACTTCCCGAAGGCTGGCCCGCCGCGAGCATGGATGCACTGCTGGAGCAATGGCCCTCCACTCGTCGCGATCAGGAGGCGTTCGTCGCCAGTCTCGACCTCGCCGAGCTCGATCGTCCGGTGAATTTCACGTCCATCAATCAGGCAACGCTCACGCTGCCACTCGGAGAGACGCTTCGCCATGTCGTCAATCATTCCACGTATCATCGCGGTCAGATCGCGACTTTTCTCCGCATGCTCGGCGCGACGCCGCCAACGACCGACCTCGTCTTGTTCTACGCCGAGGAGCGCGCGGCGCGGTAGCGCGACGGTCGCGGCTCTGGCCGCGGCGCTCGTCGCGGGACTCACCCTGGCGGGTGCGCTGCGTCACGCGCCACCGACGTATGAGGTGTACGCCGTGAGGTATGCAACCGTACCGAACTTCCGGGTTTCCGGTCTCATCGCCGGCGCGGATACGAGCCGCCGTCTCGACATCGCGATGATGGTGTGGCTGTTGAAGGGTCCGAACGGCCGCAACGTGCTCGTCGACGCGGGCTTCCATCGCGACGATTTCGTGCGTCGCTGGAAGCCGGTGGACTTCGTTACGCCTGCCGAAGCGGTCGCACGCGCCGGGGTCAAGCCGGAGGACGTGACCGACGTCGTCGTCTCGCACGTGCATTGGGACCACCTGGACGGGATCGACCTCTTTCCCAAGGCGCGCGTCTGGATTCAACGCGAAGAGCTCGACCACCACGTCGACAACACCGGTACCGTGAAGGATCGCGCGATCGACGCCGGCGACGCCAAGCTGCTCATGCAGATTCAACGCGAGGGGCGCCTGATGCTCGTCGACGGCGACGCGAAGGAGATCATCCCCGGCATCACCGTCTATACCGGCGGCAAGCACACGTACGCGTCACAGTTCGCCGGCGTGCACACCGATTTCGGCACGGTCGTTCTCGCGTCGGACAACGTGTACCTCTATGAGAATCTGGCGCGCCACCTGCCGATCGCACAGACGCTCGACTCCGCGTCGAACATGCGGGCGCAGGCGCGCATGGTGACGCTGGCGTCCGATCCGCGGTTCATCATTCCGGGGCACGATCCCGAAGTGTTCGTCAGGTTTCCGACGCCGGGGAACGGGATCGCTCGAATTCGATGATTCTCTAAAGCGCGCCCGCGCCATCCTTGCCGCGCTGCTCCACCGGCCGCGGCGCGTTCTGCCCCTCGGCGTGCCCGAGATTGAACGCGGTGCTCAGCAGCGCGATATGGGAGAAGGCCTGCGGAAAGTTGCCGACCTGCCGTTTGAGCCGCGGCTCATACCCCTCGGCGAGCAGCCCGACGTCGTTGCGCAGCGACAGCAGCCGCTCGAACAGCGCGATCGCATCATCGCGGCGGCCGAGCAGCACGTAGTTGTCGGCGAGCCAGAAGCTACAGGCGAGGAACGCGCCCTCGCCGGGCGGCAGGCCGTCGTCCGTCTTCTCGCTGTCGTAGCGGAGCACGAATCCGCCGACGACCAGCCCTTTCTCGATGCACTCGACTGTGGCCTGCACCCGAGGATCGCTCGCCGGAAGGAATCCAACGAGCGGCATGAGCAGCGTGCTGGCGTCGAGCAGCTTCGAGCCGTACGCCTGAACGAACGCGCCAATTTCGGGATTCCACGCGTTCCGGCAGACATCGTCGTGAATCTCGTCACGCAGCGCGCGCCAGTGGTCGAGCGGTCCGTCCAACTTGAACTGCTCGGCGCTCTTCACCGCACGGTCGATCGCCACCCACGCCATCACCTTCGAGTGCGTGAAGTGCTGCGGCTCGCCGCGCACCTCCCAGATGCCGTGATCGGGCTTCCGCCACACCGTTTCGAGGTGGAGCGCCAGTGCTTTCTGGAGCTGCCACGCGTCGAGGCTGTCGGGAATGTCGCCGAGCCGTGCCTGGTGGAGGGCGTCCATCACCTCGCCGTAGACGTCGAGCTGCGTCTGCCCGGACGCGGCGTTGCCGATGCGTACCGGTTTCGAGTTCTCATATCCCGGCAACCAGGGAATGTCCCACTCGCGTAGGAATCGCTCGCCGGCCAGGCCATACATGATCTGCAGCTGATTGGGGCTTCCCGCGGCGGCGCGCAGCAGCCAGTCGCGCCACGCGGCGGCCTCGCGGTAATAGCCGGCGTCCATGAGCGCGAGTAGCGAGAGGGTGGCGTCGCGCAGCCAACAGTAGCGATAGTCCCAGTTGCGCGATCCGCCAATCAGCTCCGGCAGCGAGGTCGTGGGCGCGGCCACGATCCCGCCCGTCTGATAGTAGGTGAGCGCTTTGAGCGTGAGCAGCGACCGCATCACCGGCTCGCGCCATTCGCCGCGATACGTGCAGTCGCTCGCCCAATCCGTCCAGAACTTCTCCGTGAGCTTGAGCGCGTCGTCCGCGTCAATTGCCGTAGGCGGAGGAGTGTGCGACGGGCCCCACGTCATGACGAACGACACGCGGTCGCCTTCGGCCACGACGAACTCGCCCGCGGTCGTCATGCTCTCGCCGTGGAGCTCGACGTCCGAGCGCGTGACGATCATGTCGGGGCCGGCGATGGCGCGGATCGCTCCGTCGCTCAACCGGCTCACCCACGGAATGATCGACCCGTAGTCGAAGCGAAAGGCGATCTCGGTCCGCATCGCCACGCTGCCGCGCAGCCCGACCACCGTGCGCACGATGTCCGACCGTCCGTCATGCAACGGCATGAAATCGATGACACGCACCCCGCCATCGGCGGTCTCGAAGTCCGTCTCGAGGATCATCGTATCGCCGCGATAGCGGCGGCTCGTGCGCGCCTCGGGATCGACCGGCGCGACGAGCCAGCGGCCGTTGTCCGGCGTGCCGAGCAGGGCGGCGAAGCAGGCTCCGGAGTCGAAGCGCGGCCAGCACAACCAGTCGATCGATCCGTCGCGCGAGACGAGCGCCGCGCTCTCGCAGTCGCCGATCAGGGCGTAGTCTTCGATTCGCGCCGTCATGCCGTGCGGTTGTTCACCGCGGATCGCTCGGCGCCGTCGCCGAATTCGATGACCGTCTTCACGTCATTCTCCGTATGCACGAACGCCTCGCGCCATCGCGCGAGCGGCACGCGCCGCGTGATGACGCGACGCAACCAGCCCTGATCCGCCGCGACCAGCGCCTGCATGCCGGCCTCGTAGTGTCGCCGATTCGCGTTCACAGTGCCGAAGATTACACGATCCCCCAACACTACGTCACGGTTGAACGCTCCGACGTCGACCGGCTTCGCCGCGCCAGGATCCGACACGCCCGCCAAACACACGACGCCATCGGGCGCGGTGCGTGAAACGACGTCGAGCGGGAGCGACGCGGCCCCAGTGCATTCCATGACGACGTCGAAGGTGCCTGGCACGTCGCCAAGCGTGCCGGAATGGAACGTTGCGCCCAGGCTGCGCACGAGGTCCGCCTTGATCTCGCTCGCCGACTTGTTCAGCACGTGCACCTCGAGGTTGCGCTGCACGCCCAACAGCGCGGCGAGCAGCCCGACCGGACCGGCGCCGGTCACGAGCACGCGCTTCGGGTGCCAGAGCGCGCGCTTCCCGATGTGCTCCGTGTGCTCCCATGCCTTCGCGACGATCGTCGTGGGCTCGAGCAGCACGCCGAGCTCGCCGAGTGCGGGGTCGAGCTTCACCACGAACTCGGGATCGAGCCGGTACCACTCCGATCCGAATCCGTCGAGCGCCTTGATGCCGTGTTCCGTGTACTCGCCGTTCCGACACATATCCCACTCACCCGCTCCGCAGTTCTCACAGGGCACGGGGTCGGGATGGCGAACGATGCCGACAGCCAGGTCGCCGGCGGCCAACCCGCTTCCCGCCGGCGCTTCCTCGATACGTCCAAGCGACTCATGGCCAATGATCAGGCGCTTGTGCCCCGGCGGCGCCGCGCCGTACTTGGCAGCGACGATCTCGAAGTCGGTGCCACACACGCCGAGCGCGACCGCGCGTACGAGGACCGCTCCCTGCTCGGGGCCGGGGATGCGAAATTCATCGAGCTGCAGGGAGTCGGCGACCCCTGGCTGGACGGTGAGCGCGCGCATCTTTTCCATGATGCTGAACGGTACGCAGAAATCGCACCTTGTGAAATGACCATGATTCGGCTGACGTCGTGAGCAACGACGGCGCGTCGGGCGTTCGCGTGATCGTCGTGATGGGCGTGACGGGCGCGGGAAAAACGACCGTGGGCCATGCGCTCGCCGACGCCCTCGGCTGGAGCTTCTACGACGCCGACGAGCTCCATTCTCCCGAGAACAAGGCGAAGATGCACCGCGGCGAAGGCCTGACCGACGCCGATCGCGCGCCATGGCTCGCCACACTCGGCGCGCTCGTCGCGCGCGTGATCGCAAACGGCGAGCATGCGGTCCTGGCCTGCTCGGCGCTCAAGCAATCGTATCGCGATGTGCTCGTACCGAAGGACGCACCCCCCGACGCGGTTCGCTTCGTCTTTCTCGACGTGCCGTCCAAGGTGTTGCGTGAGCGCCTCGCGATGCGCGGGAACCACTTCGCGACCGCGAATCTGCTTCCGAGCCAATTCGCGACGCTGGAAGTTCCCAGCGACGCGCTGCGTGTCGACGGTACACGTCCCGTTCCCGAGATCGTGCAGACGGTGCGGCAAGCGTTCGGTATCTGACTTCGATCTCCCCGCCAATGCCAGCCACGTTCTTCAAGTCCGGCCGCGCCTTCCGCGAGTGGCTCGAGAAGCATCACACCGCGAAAACGGAGCTATTGCTCGGCTTCCACAAGAAGGACTCCGGGCGCGGCGGCATCACCTATCAGGAGGCGCTCGACGAAGCGCTGGCCTTTGGCTGGATCGACGGAATCCGCCGCCGCATCGACGACTACGGCTATTCGATCCGATTCACGCCACGGAAGCCGCGCAGCATCTGGAGCGCCGTGAACATCAAACGCGTGAACGAGCTCACCGCGGCCGGACGCATGCGCGACGCCGGTTGTGCCGCATTCGAGAAGCGCGACGAGACGCGCTCGGCCGTCTATGCGTACGAGCAGCGCGAGGGCGCGGTACTCGATGCCGTGGCGCTGAAGGCGCTCAAAGCCGACAAGAAAGCGTGGAAGTTCTACGACGCGCAGCCGCCCTTTTACCAGCGGACGTCGGCCTACTGGATCAACAGCGCAAAGAAACCCGAGACGCGGGCGAAGCGGCTCGCGACGTTGATCGACTGCTCGCGAAAAGGCGAGCGGATTCCTCCGCTCGCCTTTCCGTCGGCCGCGAAAAAACCGAACCCTACGGCGTAAGCCGATTCTGCTTCGGCCCCAACTCGTATTCCTTCGGCGGCTCGGCGCCCATGAGATTCTTGACGAAGTAGTCCCACCGCCGGCGGGTCATGTAATTCGCGTCCGGTCCGTAACCGTGCGGCTGGTTCGGCAGCATGAGCAGATCGAAATCCTTGTTCGCCTTGATCAGCGCATCGACCACGAGATAGGTGTTCACCGGCGGCACGTTGTTGTCCATCGTGCCGTGCGCCAGCAACAGCTTGCCCTTGAGGTTCTTGGCGAGCGTCTGATTGGCGTGCTGGTCATAGCTGGAATTCGGACCGCTCCCTTCTTCGAGTCCCTGATACCGCTCGCCCCAATCGTCCTCGTACACGCGGTTGTCGTGGTTGCCGGATTCAGAGATTCCTACTTTAAAGAAGTCGGGATACCGGAACATCGCGTCGGCCGTGGCGAAGCCGCCGCCCGAGTGGCCGTAGATGCCGGCGCGATCGAGGTCGATCCACTTGTAGCGCGCCGCCAGCTCCTTCATGCCGGCCACCTGATCGGGCAGCGTGTTGTCGCCCATGTTGCCGTAGTAGGCGTCGTGGAACGATTTCGAGCGCCAAGGCGTGCCCATGCCGTCGAGCTCCACCACGACGAACCCGAGCTCGGCGAGCGCTTGACCGTCGCCGCGCGAGGCGTTGAACGAGCGTCCGCCCACCGATCCAGTTTGCGGTCCCGGATAGATATGGTTGACGATAGGGTACTTCTTGGTCGAGTCGAGGCTAGTGGGCACGTACATCAGTCCGTACAGATCCGTCTTGCCGTCGCGCGCCTTCACCGTGATCGGCACCGGCGCCTTCCAGCCTGACGCAACCAGCCGCGAGATGTCCGCCTTCTCGACGCTGACCACCAGCTTTCCGTTGGCGTCGCGCACCACCGACGTGGGCGGAACGTCGGGACGGGAATACGTGTCGCTGAAGAAACGTCCGGATGGCGAGAGCGAAACGTCGTGGTCCGCATCTTCGGGGGTCAACAGCGCCAGGCCCTTGCCGTCCATCCCGATTTTGTAGAAGTGCCGGAAGTACGGATCGCGTCCTCTCTCCTTGCCAACGCCCTGGAAGTAGAGCGTGCGATTCTTCTCGTCGATGCGCAGAAGCTGCGTGACATTCCCGTCGCCGGTCGTGATCTGGTGTTTCACCTTGCCGGTCGTGAGGTCGTAGAGGTAAAGCTGACCCCAGTTGTCCCGCTCCGAGAACCAGATCAATTCGTTCGACGCCGGCAGCACATGCCAGTTGACGCGGCCATTGCCCGACTCGAATTGCGTGGCGACTTTCTCCTCCATTACATCGCGCACCACGCCGGTGGCCGCATCGGCCAGGCGCATTTTTTCATCCTTGTGATCGCGTGACGTCGAGACGAACGCGAGGTGCGAGCCGTCTGGATACCACTCCACGTCGGACCACTCACCGCCGCGGCAAGCGATGTGATCGCACAGTGTGGAGCGATGCTGGTCGGCGCCCATCTGCAGGCGAATCATGCGCGGCGTGTCACCGCTCACGTCGATGATCACGCGATGGATGACCGGCACGATGCTGTCGCCGACCAACGGATACTTCTGTACCGTCAGCTTCGGATGTCCGAGCGCGGTCGGCACGAGATAGAGCTCGCCGACGCCGCGTTGATCCTGCTGGAAGGTCGCAATCTTCTTCGAGTCGGGCGACCAGATCAGGAGCGCGCGGTCGCTGCTCGTCCAACCGGCGTTGTCGGTGCCGTACCCGAAGTCCTTGATCCCGTCGGTGGTGAGCTGCACTTCGCGGCTCGTCGCCACGTCGCGCATCCACAAATTCCAGTCGCGAATGAAGACGCCGTGCTTTCCGTCGGGCGACATCGTCTCCGGCGCACGCGCTGCGCCGCGTCCACCGCCCCGGCTGCCGCGGCCTCCGCGACCTCCGGCGCTCGCGCGCTCACGGTCGTCGACTGCCGCGTCGCAGCGGGTCGTCTCCACGTCGCAGGTCACCGATCGGCCGGCGATGCTCACGGTGATCATCCGCCCGTCCGGCGTATAGCCGGTCGTCGTGGTGCCCTGGCGCAGTGCCTCGGCGCTGGCGCCAAGTGCGGTAGTGACGGCCGACGTGAGACGCGGTTCGTCGAACACGCGCGTTCGGGTGGCCTTCGCGGGGTCGACGACGATCAGCTCAGAGCCGTTGGGAGCGACGTTTCTATACCAGAAGCGATCGTCGGGCAGCCACGTGGGCCGTACGGCGGTGCCGAACACGAGCGGCGTTGTGTTATAGCTCATGAATCGCTCGGCGCGCCCATAATCGGCGGCGGTGACCGTGCGCTGCTGCGCGGCGGCTGGTACAACGGGGGCGGCAACCGCCAAAGCGGTCGCGACATGGCGGAATCGCATGCTCATCCTCAGAGCGGGGTGAAGTACTGACGCTGAACTTGGCAAAGGGCGGTGTCGCGAGCAACCGGTGGCGCGAGAACCCTCAAATGCAAGCAAACTGAAAGGCGGAAGTTGGGACGCGGGAAACGCGTGGGTCGTCCAAGGGTAGAAATATTGCCGCGCGACATGCGCGCTCTCATACTTGTGGGCTGGCCACGCCCGCCCTCCTCTCGTAGCCCATCATGACGAACAGATTCCTTCCGATCGCGCTGTCGCTGTCGCTCGCCGTTCCCATGCTGGCGCAGAATGCGAAGCCAGCGGGCTCGGCGGCGATGCCGGCGCTGACGGCGCCGCTGCCGGTCGACCCCAAAGTGCGCATCGGTACGCTGCCGAACGGCATCCGCTACTACATCCGTCAGAACCCCAAGCCGGAAAAGCGAGCCGAGCTTCGGCTCGTCGTCAACGCCGGCTCCATTCTCGAGAACGACAGCCAGCTCGGCCTGGCCCACTTCGTCGAGCACACGGCTTTCAACGGCACGACGCACTTCGAGAAGAACGACCTCGTGAAGTACCTCCAGTCGATCGGTGTGCGCTTCGGCGCCGACTTGAACGCTTCGACGGGCTTCGACGAGACGGTCTACATTCTTCCGATTCCAACCGACACGGCCCGCATCGTCGACCAGGCCTTCACGATTCTCGAAGACTGGGCACATGGCCAGACCTTCGACTCCACCGAAGTGACGAACGAGCGCGGCGTGGTGCGCGAAGAATGGCGCCTGGGCAAGGGCTCCGGCGACCGCATGCTGCATCAGTGGCTGCCCATCGCGCTCAAGGGCTCGCTCTACGCCGACCGGCTGCCCATCGGCAACGAGCCGAGCATCATGTCGGCGACGCCGGCGCGGCTGCGCTCGTTTTATAAGAACTGGTATCGCCCCGACCTCCAGGCCGTGATCGCCGTCGGCGATTTCGACCCCGCCGCGATCGAGGTGCAGATCAAGAAGCATTTCGCCGGTATTCCCAAGTCGGTGAACGCGCCAAAGCGCATTGTCCTGGACGTGCCGGACAATAAAGAGCCGCTCATCGCGATCGCCACGGACAAGGAAGCGACGGGATCGGACATCGAGCTGATCTTCAAGCAGCACGCGGAAAAGACGAAAACCGTCGGCGACTACCGTCGCGACCTCATGGAGCGTCTCTACCTCGGCATGCTCAACAACCGCCTGGAAGAGATCTCGCAGAAGCCCGACGCGCCGTTCTTGGGTGCCGGTGCATCGAAAGGCAACTTCATCGGCCGCTCGACCGATGCGTTCACGCTCGCGGCGAACGTGAAAGACGGCGCGATCGAGCCCGGCCTCGCTGCGCTGCTCGTCGAGGCCAAGCGCGTCGACGAGTTCGGCTTCCTGCAGTCGGAGCTCGATCGCGAGAAGCAAAGCATGCTCCGCAGCTACGAGCGCGCCTACGCCGAACGCGACAAGTCGAACTCGTCGTCGTTCGTGCAGGAGTACATCAACAACTATCTGCACGAAGAAGCGATTCCTGGCATCGCGTACGAGTACAAGCTCGTGCAGCAGCTCGTGCCGACCATCGCGCTGACCGACGTCAACAAGCTGGCGAGCAACTGGATCACCGACGACAACCGGGTGATCCTGGCCGAGTCGCCGGAGAAGGAAGGCGTGAAGGTTCCGACGCGCGCCGAGCTCCTCGCCGTGTTCGACCAGGCGGCGAAGACGAAGGTCGTGGCGTATTCCGAAAACCTGTCTGGCGACGCGCTGCTCGACCGCGTACCGGCGCCCGGAAAGGTGGTGAGCTCGCGGACGATTCCCGCGGTCAACGTCACCGAATGGAAGCTGTCGAACGGCGTGCGCGTGCTCGTCAAGCCGACCGACTACAAGGCTGATGAAGTGCTGTTCAGCGCAACGAGCCCGGGCGGATCGTCGCTCGCGTCCAATGCGGACTACATGTCGGCGGGACTCGCATCACAGATCGTGGGGTTGAGCGGGCTCGGAAAGTTCAACGTCATCGACCTTCGCAAGAAGCTCACGGGCAAAGTGGCGTCGGCCGGCGCATCGATCGGCGAGACGAGCGAAGGCCTCAGCGGCCGCGCATCGCCGCAGGATCTCGAGACGATGTTCCAGCTCATCTATCTCGACTTCACGGCCCCGCGGCTCGACACGTCGGCCTTCCAGGCATTCAAGAATCAAGTCGGTCCATTCCTGGCGAACCGCGGCGCCGATCCCGATCAGGTGTTCTCCGACACCGTCTCCTGGACGATGTCGTCGCACGACTTCCGTGCACGCCCGATCAGCGCGGCAACCTTCGCCGAGGTGAATCCGGAGAAGGCGTTCGCCTTCTATAAGGATCGCTTCGCCGATGCGAGCGACTTCACCTTCGTGTTCGTTGGGAACGTCGACACGTTGGCGCTCAAGCCGCTCGTGGGGAAGTACCTCGGCTCGCTTCCTTCGACGGGGCGTAAGGAGACCTTCCGCGACAATGGCGGCGCTCCGCCGAAGGGCATCGTGGAGCGCGTGGTGCGAAAGGGCGTGGAGCCCAAAGCGAACACGATCATCGAGTTCACCGGAGCGTGCGCCTACACTCCCGAAAATCGTTTCGCGCTGCGTTCCATGGTCGAGCTCTTCCAGATCAAGCTCAACGAAACCCTTCGCGAGCAGCTCGGCGGCGCGTACAGTCCGAGCGCCGGTGGCGGTTGCAGCCGTCTCCCGCGTCCGGAGTACTCGATTCAGGTCCAGTTCAACTCGTCGCCGGAGAACGTAGACAAGCTGTCCAAGAGTGTGTTCGCGCTCATCGACTCGCTGAAGACCAACGGACCGAGCCAAGCCGATGTGGACAAGGTGAAGGAGGAGATTCTCCGTGCCCACGAAGTTGAGGTGAAGCAGAACAACTACTGGGCGAGCAACATCCTGGCGCGCGACGCGGCCGGCGAGGACATTGCCGGATTGACGGCGGCGTACGACCAGATGATCAAGAATCTCACGCCCGCCCAGATCCAGGCGGCCGCGAAGAAATACTTTGACACCAATAATTACGCGCGGTTCGTGCTGCTTCCGGAGAACGGAAAGACGACGCCGTAAGCCAACCTGGGGCGAGACGGTACAAGAAAGGGGCGCGAGGTCGCGCCCCCTTTTTTGTCGCCCAAAAAGCAACCTTTGCATTCTGTCATTCAAGGTTGCACAGTAGGGAGTCTTCCCACTCAGGATGGCAGTATGTCCAGGCGCTTCGCGATGCTCGCCGCCGGCCTCGTGTTGGCCGCGGCGCCCTCGCTTCCCGCGCAGCAGCAGGCGGGAGCGAAACAGCTCGATCCGGACGTTCAGCTCACCATCGACCCCAAGACACGGACCGGGGTGCTCCCGAACGGCCTGCATTACTACGTGCGGGCGAACACGTATCCCGCCAAGCGCGCCGAGTTGCGGCTGGCGGTGAACGCTGGCTCGATCCTCGAGGACGACGACCAGCGCGGAATGGCCCACGTGATCGAGCACATGGGCTTCAACGGGACGACGCACTTCAAGAAGAACGAGCTCGTCAGCTACCTGCAATCAATTGGCGTTCGCTTCGGCGCCGACTTGAACGCGTACACGAGCTTCGACGAAACCGTGTACATGCTCCAAGTTCCGACCGACACCGCGCGCATTCTGGAGCAAGGAATAACCGTGCTCGAGGATTGGGCCCACGGCCAGCTCTTCGATTCCACCGAGGTGGCGAACGAGCGCGGCGTTGTCGTCGAGGAATGGCGGATGGGGAAGGGCGCCGGCGACCGAATGCGCCAACAATACTGGCCAGTGATGTTCCGCGGATCGAAGTACGCCGACCGGTGGATCATTGGTACGCAGGAGAGCATCATGTCGTCGACGCCGGCGTTGCTCCGCCGCTACTATGACGACTGGTACCGCCCGGACATGATGGCGGTGGTCGCGGTCGGCGATTTCGATGCGGCCCAGGTGGAAGCGCTGATCAAGAAGCACTTCAGCGGCGTGAAAGCGGTCGCGAATCCGCGCAAGCGGACGCTCGCCGACGTACCGGCGAACAAGGCGCCGTTGGTGGCGATCACCACCGACAAGGAGGCGACGAACACCGTCGTGGAGTTGATGTTCAAGCTTCCGCGGTCCGAAACGCGAACCGTGGGCGACTACCGACGGCTGCTCGCGAGCCGGTTGTACAGCTCGATGCTCAACGGACGGTTCAGCGAGATGTCGCAGAAGCCCGATGCGCCGTTCGCCCAGGCGTTCGGCAACAAAGGCAACTTCGTCCGCGGTCTGGACATCTTCGAGGTGCTGGCGCTGGTCAAGGACGGTGGCGCGCAGCGTGGCGCCGACGCGTTGATCACCGAGACGCGCCGAGTCGACCAGTTCGGCTTCCTGCAGTCAGAGCTCGATCGCGCCAAGCAGAACATGCTGCGGCAGTACGAGCGCGCGTACGCGGAGCGCGACAAGACGCCGTCGGCGCAGATCGTCAGCCAGTTCGTCGGAAACTTCCTGGCCGGCGAGGCGGTGCCGGGGATCGAGGCGGAGTATCAGCTCGTGCAGCAGCTTCTACCTACGATCTCGCTACCGGAAGTGAACACGCTGGCGAGCAGCTGGATCACCGACGAAAACCGCATCGTCCTCGTCGAAGGCCCGCAGAAAGACGGCGTCACGACGCCCACCCAGACCGAGATGCTGGCCGTAATCGACCGTGCATCGAAGGCGCCGGTCACGCCGTACACCGAGACCGTCGCGGCGGGCGCGTTGGTCGCGAAGCTCCCCGCGCCGGGTAAGATCGCGAGCGCAAAGACGCTCAATGGCGGAATCACCGAATGGAGGCTGTCCAACGGCGCGCGCGTGCTCATCAAGCCGACGGACTTCAAGGCGGACGAGGTTCGCTTCGGCGCCTATAGCCCCGGCGGATCGTCGCTCGTCTCGGACGCCGACTACATGTCGGCAGCGATGGCCGCGCAAATCGTGTTCACCAGCGGCCTGGCCTCGTTCAGTCGCATCGATCTTGGGAAGAAGTTGACGGGGAAGTCCGTGAGCCTGCAACCCAACATCTCGGCGAATACGGAAGGATTGTCGGGCGCGGCGTCGCCGAAGGACATCGAGACGCTCATGCAGCTTGCGTATCTGCAGTTCACCGCGCCGCGCCTCGACACGTCGGCGGTCGTGGCGTTTCAGAACCAGTTCAACGCGATGCTTGCCAATCGCGGCGTCAGCCCCGAGGCCGCGTTCAGCGACACGTTCGCACTCACGATGGCGTCGGGACACCCGCGCGCCCGTCCGCTGAGCGCGGCGACGTTCGCCGAGGTGAATCCGCAGAAGGCCTACCAGATCTTCCGCGACCGCTTCGCCGACGCGAGCGACTTCACCTTCGTCTTCGTCGGCAATGCCGATACGGTGGCGCTCAAGCCGCTGGCCGAGCAGTACCTCGCGTCGCTGCCGAGCACGCATCGAAAAGAGACGTGGAAGGACGTCGGCATGCGCCCGCCCACGGGAGTCGTGGAAAAGGTCGTGCGCAAGGGAACGGAGCCCAAGTCGCTCACCTACGTCGCGTTCACCGGTCCGATCGACTTTACCGACCAGGCGCGATTCGACCTCCAGGCGCTCACCGAAGTCGTGCGAATCAAGATCATCGAGACACTGCGCGAGAAGATGAGCGGCACGTACTCGCCGAACATCAACTCGTCGAGCACCAAGATTCCACAGCCGCAGTACAACGTGACGGCGTTCTTCAGCTCGTCGCCGGAGAACATCGAGCCGTTGTCGCGCGCGCTGTTCTCGGTGATCGACACGCTGCAACGGAGTGGCCCGTCGCAGGTGGACGTCGACAAGGTGAAAGAGGAGCTGATTCGCTCGCACGAGGTGGAGCTGAAGCAGAACGCGTACTGGATGTCCTACATCCTGGCCAAGGACCAGAACGGCGAGGACGTGGCGGCCGCGCAGGCGAGCTACGAGGCGATGATCAAGAAGCTCACGCGCGCGGACATTCAGCGGGCGGCGAGGCAGTTCGTCAACATGAAAAACTACGTGCGGGTGGTGTTGGTGCCGGAGGGGCCGAAGGCGACGCCGTAGGGTGGGAGAAGAGGAAGACACGGAGTGATGGGGATGCCAGCGTTTTGCGTTTCGGTCGCGTAGCACGCAGAATAGCTTGAACGCCGTTCTGCTCCCCTACCGACGCCTTCGCCGAATCCATGCTCATCATTCCGCGCCCCTTCCGACTCGCGGCGACGCTCCTCGCGCTTGCAACCGCCCTCCCCGCACAACGAGGGGGCGGTCCGCGCGATCCGATGCAGGAGGGGCTCCCGCTCAAGCCGACGCGCACGATGAGCTTCACCACGCGCGTGGGGCACTGGATGTCGGTCGACGTCAGCCCTGACGGCCAGACGCTCGTCTTCGACCTCCTCGGCGACATCTATACGATGCCGATCGGCGGCGGGGAGGCGACGGCGCTCACGCGCGGCATGGGCTTCGACGCGCAGCCGCGCTTCTCGCCCGACGGCAAGAAGATCGTCTACACGAGCGATCGCGACGGCGGCTACAACCTCTACACGCTGTCGCTCGACAAGAAGGATTCCGTTCAGCTCACGACGGGGAAAACCAACCGCTACTACTCGCCCACGTTCACGCCCGACGGGAAGTACGTCATCGCGACACGCGGTACGCGGCTCTACATCTACGATGTCGAAGGCGGTACGGGTGAAGAGCTCGTGCGTCCCGATCCGAGCGCAGCACCGGCGGGCGGACGCGCCGGCGCAGGAACGGAAACGCTGCGCCAGCTCGGCGCCGCGTTCGGTGGAGATCCTCGCTACGTATGGTTCGCGCAGCGTCGCGGAAATTCGCTGTACAACACGCCGCTCTCCGACTACTCGCTCGCCGTGTACGATCGCGAGTCAGGGCAGACGAACGTGCGCGAGTCGCGTTGGGGTTCTGCCTTCCGTCCGGTGCTGTCGCCCGACGGCAAGTGGCTCGTCTATGGCACGCGCTACGTCAACGAGACGCGCCTTCGCATCCGCGACCTCCGCACCGGCGACGAGCACTGGCTCGTGTACCCGGTGCAACGCGACGATCAGGAGTCGGCGGCGTCGCTCGACGTCTATCCCGGCATGGCATTCACGCCCGACTCCAAGTCGCTGATCGCGACGTGGGACGGCAAGCTGTGGCGCGTTCCGATCCCCACCGGCAAACCGGTCGAGATTCCGTTCGAGGCCGACGTCGTGCAGCCGCTCGGACCCGCGGTTCGGTTCGAGTATCCGATTCCCGATTCGTCTACCTTCGTCATCAAGCAGATTCGCGACGCCGTGCCGTCGCCCGACGCGCGCAAGCTGGCGTTCGTCGCGCTCGACCGGCTGTACGTGATGGACTATCCGAGCGGCACGCCCCGCCGCCTCACGACGTCGACCGGCGGCGAGTTCGAGCCGTCGTGGAGCCCCGACGGACAGTGGATCACCTACTCCACGTGGAGCGGACCGGACGGGGGTCACGTGTACAAGGCGCACGCCGACGGTTCGGGCCAACCGCAGAAACTCACGACCGTCTCCGCCTACTGGCAGCATCCGACGTTCTCGCCGAACGGGCAGCGCATCGTCGCGGTGCGTGGACCGGCGCGCGCGTTCAACCTGGCGTTGGCGCAGCCCACACCTGGCGGCGCCGAAGACGTGGTCTGGTTCCCCGCGTCGGGCGGCGACGCGATGTTCATCGCCGCCGCGGGAGGAATGGATCAGCCGCAGTTCTCGCGCGATACGACGCGGATCTACGGCTACTCCGGTGCGCGCGGCCTGTTCTCCATGCGCTGGGACGGCACCGACGTGCGCTCGCTCCTCCGTGTCGCCGAAGGCGGGGGACGTGCGGGCGGTGGTGGTGGCGGCGTCGTCGGCGCATGGATCTCGCCCGACGGCACGCAGGCGCTCGCGCAGGCGTCGTCGCTCGACCTCTATACGATGTCCATCCCCATGCTCGGCGGCGCGGCGCCGCAGATCACACTGGGTGACGCGTCGAATTTTCCAAACCGGAAGCTGACTGACATCGGTGCGCAGTTTCCGGCGTGGTCGTCGGACGGCAAGCACATTCACTGGTCAATCGGCAACGCACACGTCGTGTACGATCTCGACCGCGCACGTGCGTTCGACGACTCGGTGCGCCGTGCCAATCGCACGCCGGCACCCGCGGCGGGCGACTCCGCGGCGGTGGGAGGGCGCGGTGGCCGCGGCCGCGCGGCGGGACCGCAGTTTCGGCCGGCGGAAACCCGCATCCGCGTCACCGCCGAGCGGGACATCCCGAAGGGCGTGTCGGTGCTGCGTGGCGCGAAAGTGGTGACGATGAAGGGCAACGAAGTGATCGACAACGCCGACATCGTCGTGACGAACAACCGCATCACGGCGATCGGCAAACGCGGAAGCGTCGCGATTCCGAACGGTGCGCACACGATCGATGTTGCCGGCAAGACGATCATTCCGGGCTTCGTCGATACCCACGCGCATCTGCGGGTGGCGTCGAACATCCACCGCGACGTGCAGTGGAGCTACGCGGTGAATCTCGCGTACGGTGTCACGACCGCGCGCGATCCGCAGACCGGCGCCACCGACGTGTTGTCGTACGAGGACGAAGCGCGCGCCGGCAACATTCTCGCGCCTCGCATCTACTCGACCGGCCCTGGCGTCTTCTCCTACTCCGGCGTGCGCGACCTCGAGTCCGCGCGGCGAGTGCTCCGGCGCTACAGCGACTACTACGGCACGCAGACAATCAAGGAGTACGAGACAGGCAATCGCGAAGTGCGGCAGTGGGTGATTCAAGCGGCGAACGAGCTGCACCTCATGCCGACCACCGAGGGCGGTCTCGACTACGCCATGAACATCACCGAGGCGTTCGATGGCTACAGCGGCCACGAGCATACCATTCCCACGTACCCGCTGCAGTCCGACGTCATCAAGCTGCTCGTGGAGTCGGGAATCACCTACACCCCCACGCTGCTCGTTGCCTACGGCGGTCCGTGGTCGGAGAACTACTGGTACGAGCACGAGGACCTGTTCAACGAGGCGAAGCTGCGGCGCTTCACGCCGTGGAACGATCTCGACGCGAAGATCTTCCGCCGCGGGGGCTCGAATAATCCGGCGCCAAACGGCGCGCAGGCGGGCTGGTTCGCCGACAATCAGTACATCATGAACATCGCCGGCGCGGACATCAAGAACCTCGTCGCCGCCGGTGGACGCGCGGGCATCGGCTCGCACGGCCAGCTTCAGGGGCTCGGCTATCACTGGGAGCTGTGGTCCGTTGCGATGGGCGGCATGACGACGCACGACGCGCTCCGCGTCGCCACGATCCTCGGCGCCGACGCACTTGGGCTCGCGAAGGACGTGGGCTCACTCGAGGTGGGAAAGCAGGCCGACATGCTGGTGCTCGACAAGAATCCGCTCGAGAACATTCGGAACTCGAAGTCGATTCACTACGTGGTGAAGAACGGCCGCGTCTATGACGGCAACACGCTCGACGAAGTTTGGCCGCGCCAACGCAAGACCGGAACGTTCTACTGGCAGAACGACGAGGGCGGTACGTCGGTCAAGGCGGCCGAGACACGCACACCGTGAGCATCGCCATGCTGAAGCGATTCGCATTTCTCCTGATCGGCACCGCGTCGGTCGCCGTGGGGCAGATTCCGCAGCGCGAGTTCGTCGTACGCCGCGATTCACTTGCCAAGCGCATCGACAGCGGCATCGTGATCGCGTTCGGCGGCCGCACGCCAATTTCGGACTTCGGTCCCTTCCACCAGCTGCCGGCGTTTCACTATCTCACGAACTTCGACGAGCCCGACGCGGCGTTCGTCATGGTCGTACGCCGCGGCGCGGCGCTTCCGATCCTGTTCGTCACGCCCGCCGACCCGCGGGCGGCATTCTATTACGGCTGGCGTCCGGACTCCGCGGCGGTACGCCGCACGCTCGGTATCACCGCGCGTCCGTCTACCGCGCTCGCGTCGGTCGTCGATTCGCTGGCGTCGACAGGGTTGCCGTTCTACACGCTGAACGATTTCGAGGACGCCGACTTCGCGCGCGCCGATTCGCTGACCCGCGGCCGCGTCTACGTGCGCGCCGTGGCCGATCGGCATCCGGGGCTCGTCGTGAAGGACGCGCATCCGATCGTCGACCAGTTGCGCGCGAGAAAGAGCGCTGCCGAGATCGCGCTATTGCGCCGTGCCGCCGAGATCAGCTCGGAGGGCCATCGCGCCACGATGCTCGCGCCGGTGCCGGCGCACGAGTACGAGCTGCAGGCCGTGCTCGAGTACAACTTCACGCGGTTGGGCGGAACGCGTCCCGCATACGGATCGATCGTCGGCTCCGGACAGAACGGCACGCAGCTTCATTACATGAAGGATCGTGGCGACACGAAGCCGGGCGATCTGGTCGTCATGGATGCAGCGGCGGAGTACGAAGGGTATGCCGCCGACATCACGCGCACGCTGCCGGTCAGCGGAACGTTCACACCCGAGCAGCGGAAGATCTATCAGTTGGTGCGCGACGCACAGGCGGCCGCGGAGCGCAACTCGAAGCCAGGCAAGTCGGCGCAGGCCGCGCAGGACTCGTCGGTGGCCGTTCGCGCGCGCGGACTCGCGGCGCTCGGACTCATCGAGAGCGAGGAGGCCTCCTTTGATCCACCCTGGCAGGCGAACTGCGAGCGCACGCCCGCGTCGTGCAAGCAGGCGATGTTCTGGATGATCCACGGCATCAGTCACGGTCTCGGACTCGCCGTGCACGACCCGGCGCAGTTCTCCTACGGCGATCGCGTCTACAAGCCGGGCGACGTGTTCACGATCGAACCCGGGATCTACGTCAGCTCACGGATGCTGTCGGCGCTGCCGGACACGCCGAAAAACCGCGCCTTCATCGCGAAGGTGAAATCGACCGTGCCGCGGTACGAGAACACCGGCGTCCGCATCGAGGACGACTACGTCATCACGGAAACGGGACTCGATCGCATCAGCAGCGCGCCGCGGGAGATCGCGGAGATCGAGGCACTGATGAAGAAGCGGGCGCGAACCATCCCGTAGCCTAGGGCGCCTTGGGAATCTGTTTCACTGCGGCTGCTTTCTCGACGAGGCGTCGCAGCTCCGCGATCGGGTCAGGACTGTCGTCGACCTGAAGGCGAAGGACGGTGTCGTTGTGCAACCATACACCGCCGTCCTTTTTCACGATCACGAGCGCCGCCGACTCCATGCCGCGCGTGTCGCCGCCCGCGGACTGCCCGCCTTCGAGCGCGGCGACGAGCCGGTACGCGAGATGGCCCGGCGTGCGCTCGAACCGTGCGACCATGCTGTCCACCACCGCTGAGCCCGCGAGAATATTTCCCTGCGCGGTGCAATGGTGGGAGCCCGAGCACGACTTGTTGCCCGCCCACGGCGTGGCTTTGGGACCGGTGTACGCGTAGACGTTGCCCTTCGCGTCGATCACGGCGAACTGTCGCCCTTCCTTCGTCCAATCCTTCGGCCGCGGATCGGGATCGCTCTCCCAGATCGACTTCACGACTTGCTCGGGCGAGATCCCCTGACGCAGCAGCGCGATGGCGCGCGGACCATATCCCACGTCGACGATCGCCTGAGTGGCCGACGCGCCGACACCGGCTTCGGCGTTGAGCACACCGTTGCCGACCGAGAAGACGCGCGACTGCACCGCGCCGCCGATCTCTCCCGTGACGGGATCGTAGGCCAGGATGGAGAACGTGCCCGTGGGCCACGGGAGGTCGGACGAATCCGGCGCCGCGGGCCGTGCCTGGGCGGCCAGCGGAGCGGCGAGCGACGTGAAGACGAGCGCGGTGAGGATCGGGTGACGCATCGTGCGTGCGACTCCGGTTTGAGTGGTAAAGCTGTCAGAACTGCAGCACTGTCGTTCAGCAGATCACAGTTCGCTATTTCAAGGACGATAGTTTACGTCCAATGCATTGAGCCGCCGAAGGTGAGCCGGAAGCCGCGCGGAGAAATCCGCGAAGTCGCGCCGGGTTCGCGGCGTCCACAGCACCTCCGACAGCACCGAGATGCGCGGATACGCCATGTACTCCACCTGCTTGGGCCCTGTGATGTACTCCGTCCACACTTGGCCCTGTGCACCGAGGATGTGCGATGCATACCGCGCCTCGAGCTCGGGCGGCACCGGCTCGTACGCGTACACTGAGTCGATCGGCAGGAACCCGCCGATCGCGAGCGGCTCGGCGTCCTTGTTGAGAGATTGATACTTATCGAAGTACGTGTAGTTCTCTGGCGCCATGACTACGTCGTGGCCGGCGCGCGCCGCGGTGATGCCGCCGGCGATGCCGCGCCACGACATGACGACCGCATTCGGGGCCAGCCCGCCTTCGAGGATCTCGTCCCATCCCACGAGCCGGCGGCCATGCGACGCGAGGAAGACGTCCATCTTCGTCGTGAACCAGCTCTGCAGCTCGTTCTCGTTCGAGAGTCCGAGCTCCTTCATCCGTGCCTGCGCGCGCGGGCTCGCCTTCCACTCCGTCTTCGGCGCTTCATCGCCGCCGATGTGAATGAACTCACTCGGAAAGAGCGCCATCACCTCGGTGAGCACGTCCTGCATGAAGGCGATCGTGCTATCCGACGGGTTGAGGATGTGCGGCGTGACGCCCCACGTCGTCCACACCGGCACCGTGTCGCCGAAGTTGCCGAGGAAGGGGTACGCCGCAATCGTTGCCTGCGAATGGCCGGGCATCTCGATCTCCGGCACGACGCGCACGAACCGGTCGCGCGCGTAAGCCACGATCTCGCGCGCGTCGTCCTGCGTGTAGAAGCCGCCGTGCCGCGCCTTGTCGAAGACGTTTGCCGCGGAATCGTGCTGTGGCCTGCCGGCGAGCGTCTGGCTGCGCCACGCGCCGACCTCGGTGAGCCGCGGATATTTCTTGATCTCCAATCGCCAGCCCTGGTCGTCAGTCAAGTGCCAGTGAAAGGTGTTCATTTTGTGCAGCGCCAGGAGATCGATGTACTTCTTCACGAACTCCTTCGGCATGAAATGGCGCGAGACGTCGAGGTGCGCGCCGCGCCACTGAAAGCGGGGCCGGTCCTCGATTGTCACGGCCGGCATCGACCAGGCTGTACCGGATACGAGCGCCGAGCGGAACACCGCCGCGGGTAGGAGCTGGCGCATGGTCTGGCTCGCGTAGAACGCGCCGGCGGGCGCAGCCGACGTGACGGTGGCGACGCCTGGCGTGATCTGGAGCCGGTAGCCTTCTCGACCGAGCGCGGTGTCGCCCTCTGCGGCCTGCCGAAAGACGATGCGGCTTCCGCTCGTTCCGGCGCCGATCTTTACGACGAGATCGAGACCGGTAGCGGGCGCGATCTGGCGGGCAAATCGCGCGGCAACGGCCGAGTCGGCGCGGTCGGTCCAGATGGTCGTTCGTGGGCCGAGCACGAAGGCTCCGCGCCCTCCGCTCATCGACATCGGGCGAGGAATGACCGATGGCCCATCGGACGCCTGCGCGGCGCCGCGACGCGGGCCCAGCGCCGCGAGTGCGAAAGCGAGGAGTGGATACCCCGCAACTCGCCATCGAGGGGTTCTCATGAACGACAACATAGCGCCGGGGCGCGGGTGCCGCCGGGGGCGCCAGGTTGCAAGCGTCCCGTCGCCGGGCCATGTTTGCGAACGATCCTGAGTCACTTCCACTTCCGTGAGCTCATGAGCCAAAACCGTCGGAGTTTCCTCGTCGCGCTTGGTGCCGGCGCGGCCGCCCTGGCCGCAGGCGGACACACCGCCGCCGCCGAACGACCGCCGGTCGAGCGCAAGAAGATCAAGCGCGTCGGCATCCAGCTCTACACGCTGCGACGCCAAGCCGCCGCGGATCTCCCCGGCACGCTCGCCGCGCTCGCCAAGATCGGCTACAAGGAGATCGAGCTCGCTGGCTACTACGACCACTCGGCGGCCGACGTTCGCGACCTCCTCAAGAAGAACGGACTCACGGCGCCGTCGGCGCACATTCCGATCGAGCAGATCGAAAGCGCGCCGGACAAAACGTTCGCGGATGCAAAGACGATCGGACAGCAATGGATCACCGTTCCGTCACTACCGCGTGGCCTGCAGGACACGGCCGACGGATGGAAGCGCGTGGCCGCGCAGTTCAACGCCGCCGGCAAGCAATCGAAGGCGGCCGGTTTCCGCTTCGCCTTTCACAATCACAACGATATCGTTCGCAAGACGGGCGACGTGCTGCCCATCGAGATCCTGATGAAGGAGACCGATCCGGCGCTCGTCTCCTATGAGATGGACATCTTCTGGGCGGTGAACGGCGGCGCCGATCCACTGGCGCTGCTCCAGCGGTATCCCGGCCGATTCAAGATGCTCCACGTGAAAGACGGCAAAGGCCCGACGTACGACACACAGACCGACGTGGGACAGGGATCGATCGACTTCAAGACGATCTTCGCCCGCGCCAAAGGCATCGAGCACTACTTCGTCGAATCCGACACGGCCGCCGATCCGCTCGCGTTCGCGGCGGCGAGCTATCGCTATCTCGCGAATTTAGACTTCTAATATGGCACAGCGGCAGGAATACGACGTCTGCATCATCGGATCGGGCGCCGGCGGCGGCATGGCGGCGTATGCGCTCACGAAAGCCGGCGCACGCGTCGTCATGCTCGAGGCGGGCCCGAAGTGGTTCGCGTCGCACGATTCCAAGATGATGGTCCCGAGCTACGCCACTCCGCACCGGGGGGCCGCGATTCACGGCCGCCCGTTCGGCGAGTTCGACGCATGCGACGGCGGCTGGGAGATCGACGGCGAGCCGTACACGCGCGCGCCCGGCACGAACTTCAGCTGGTGGCGCGCTCGCATGCTCGGCGGACGCACGAATCACTGGGGCCGCATCTCGCTCCGCTTCGGACCCGACGATTTCCGCGGCAAAACCCTCGACGGTTTGGGCGACGACTGGCCGATCGGCTACGACGACGTCAAGCCGTACTACGACAACATCGACCGGCTCATCGGTCTCTTCGGATCGAACGAGGGGCTGCGCAACCATCCCGACGGCATCTTCATGCCGCCGCCCACGCCGCGCTGCCACGAGCTGCTCGTGAAGAAAGCGTCGGACTCGCTGAACATCACCTGCATTCCGGCGCGGCTGTCGGTCATCACCAAGCCGCTCAACGGACGACAGGCCTGCCACTACTGCGGCGAATGCAATCGCGGCTGCCAGGTGAAGGCGAACTTCTCGAGTCCCGACGTGCTGATCGATCCGGCACTCAAGACGGGCAAGCTCACGCTGATCACGAACGCGATGGCGCGCGAGGTGACCGTTGGGCCTGACGGACTCGCGAACGGCGTCTCCTACATCGACAAGAACACCGGCGCCGACGAGCACGTGCGCGCACGCGTCGTCGTCCTCTCGGCCAGCGCATGCGAGACCGCGCGGCTGCTGCTCAACTCCAAGTCGAGCAAGTTCCCGAACGGCCTCGCCAACTCGAGCGGTATGGCGGGCAAGTGGCTCACCGACACCACCGGCGCAAGCGTGTCGGGCTTCATCCCGTCGATGGTCGACCACATCCCGCACAATCACGACGGCGTGGGCGGCATGCACGTGTACATGCCCTGGTGGCTCGACAACAAGAAGCTCGACTTCCCGCGCGGCTACCATATAGAAGTCTGGGGCGGCGCGGGGCAGCCGTCGTCGGGATTCATGGGCGGCATCCAGCGCTACAACGGCGGCGGGTACGGCAAGCAGCTCAAGGCCGACTATCGCAAGTATTACGGCGCCACGATCGGCTTCGACGGCCGCGGCGAGATGATCCCCAACGAAGCCTCGTACTGCGAGCTCGATCCCACGACCGTCGACAAGTTCGGCATTCCCGTGCTGCGCTTTCACTGGAAGTTCGCCGAGCACGAGTACAACCAGGCGAAGCACATGCAGGAGACCTTTCGCTCCCTCATCGCGGCGATGGGCGGAACGGTCTTCTCGCCCATGCCAACGCGCGAGCAGAACTACGGCCTCGCCGCGGGCGGCACGATCATCCACGAGCTGGGCGGCGCGCGCATGGGCAGCGACCCATCGAAGTCGGTCGTCAACGCGAACTGCCAGGCGCACGACGTGAAGAATCTCTTCGTCGCCGACGGGAGCCCGTTCGTCACCCAGGCCGACAAGAATCCCACCTGGACGATTCTCGCGTTGGCGTGGAGAACGAGTGACTACATCACCCAGCAGCGAAAGGCGGGGGCGATATGAGCGACGAGAATGGAGAGGGGAGAGGCGTCTCGCGCCGGCGTGCGCTGCAGATTCTCGGCGCGGTTCCGATCGCGACTGCGCTCGGGGCGCAGCAACAACAAACGCCGCAGCAGAACAAGGTGCTCACGCCCGGCGTCACCTCGCAGATCCCGATTACTCCGGGTAACGCCGCACGCTCCACGCTCAACGCCCCGCGCTTCTTCACCGCGCACGAATGGAAAACGGCAAGCATGCTCGCCGACTACATCATTCCGAAAGACGAGCATTCGGGCAGCGCGACCGATGCGAAAGTCCCCGAGTACATGGATTTCCTTCTCTCCGAGAAGGACGCCAACGTCAACACCCAGATAGCGATGCGCGGCGGACTCGCCTGGCTGGACAACGAGTGCCGCAAGCGATTCGGCAAGACGTTCATCGGCGCGAGCGACGCGCAGCGCCGGCAGGTGCTCGACGACATCGCCTATCCGCAGAAGGCAAAGCCGGAGATGAGCTACGGCGTCAGTTTCTTCAATCGCTTTCGCGACATGACTGCATCGGGGTTCTACTCGAGTGCCGCCGGGTGGCAGGACGTGCGGTACGTGGGCAACGTATTCAACCCGGGATATGACGGCTGTCCGCCGGCCGCGCTCGCGAAGCTCGGCGTCAGCCTCGATCTCATGAAGACACGCATCGCACCCGAGGCGAAATGAGCCGCGACAACGGAGCGAAGCCGCAACGGCGGTTGGGGGTCGGATTCATCGGAAGCGGCTTCAACGCGCGCTTCCACATGCAAGGTTTCCGCGGAATCCGCGACGCCGACGTACTCGGCGTGTGGAGTCCCAATGCCAAGAACGCCGCATCGGCTGCGGCGTATGCCCGCGAGCTCGACGTCGGCAACGCCAAGGCGTATGCGTCGATCACCGACATGGTGGCCGATCCGGCGATCGACGCGATCTGGCTCACCGGACCGAATCAAGCGCGCATCGAGAACGTCGAAGAGATCGTCGACGCGCTCGATCGCGGAAAGGGAACGCTCGCCGGCATCGCCTCCGAGAAGCCGCTGGCCCGGAACGTCGCGGAAGCGAAGCGCGTCACCGAGCTGGTGAAAGGCACCGGCATCAAGCACGGCTACCTCGAGAACCAAGTGTTCGCTCCTCAGGTCGACACCGGACGTACGCTCCTCTGGGCGCGCGGCGCGGCGACGACCGGCAGGCCGTATCTCGCCCGCGCCGCCGAGGAACATAGCGGGCCGCACATGCCGTGGTTCTGGCAGGGCGAGCTCCAAGGCGGCGGCGTGCTCAACGACATGATGTGCCACTCGGCACTCATGGTTCGGCACCTGCTCACCAAGCCGGGTGCGCCGCGCGACAGCGTGCGGCCGGTGCGCATCACCGCGCACATTGCGAGCCTCAAGTGGTCGCGGCCGGCGTACGCCAAGCAGTTGCGCAAGACGATGGGACGCGACGTGGACTACTCCAAGCGTCCATCTGAAGATTTCGCCAGCACCACGATCGAGTTCGAGACCGATGACGGCTTCACCGTGATCGGTGAGGCATCCACGTCGTGGAGCTTCGTCGGCGCCGGCCTGCGGCTGTCCGCCGAGCTGCTCGGACCCGAGTACTCGATGTCCTGGAACACGCTCGACAGTGGGCTCAAGCTGTTCTTCTCACGCGCCGTGCAGGGACGTGCGGGCGAAGATCTCGTCGAGAAGCAAAATGCGGAAATTGGCTTGATGCCCGTCGTCGCAAACGAAGCGGCCGCCTACGGCTACGAAGCCGAAGACCGGCATTTCGTGCGCGTGTTTCTCGGAAAGGAAGAGCCGCGTCTCACGTTCGACGACGGGCTCGAGGTCGTGAAGATGTTGATGACGGCGTATCAGAGCGCCGAGCAGGGCAAGACGCTGGACTTTCCGCCGCGCGGCTTGGACAAGTTCGTCCCCGCGGTGGCGCGTGGAGAGTGGAACCCTGTGTCATCCCGAGCATAGTCACGGACGACAGTAACGGAGAATCGATGACCGACAAGAAGAATCTCACCCGCCGCGACTTTGTCGCCGACGCGGGCAAGCTCGCCATCGGCGCAGCGATCATGCCGAAGGGTTTTCCCACGATCGTGCCGCGTCACGTGCTCGGCGGTCCCGGGTACACGGCGCCGAGCGCGATGCTCAACATTGGTGTCGTGGGCGTCGGCGGGCAGGGAAGCGGGAACGCGCGCTCCATGGCGAGCGAGAATCTCGTCGCCTTTTGCGACGTGGACCCGGCGTTCATGCAGAAGAACGTCATGGGCGGTGACCGGCCGAACACGCCGCCCAGCCCGGAAACCGTGGCATTTCGGGATAAGTATCAAAAAGCGACTAAATACACCGATTTCCGCGAGATGCTCGCCAAGCACCGCGATCTCGACGCCGTGATCATCGCGACGCCCGATCACCTGCACGCCACCGTCGCCGCGGCGGCGATGCGCGCCGGCAAGCACGTGTACTGCCAGAAGCCGCTCACGTACTCGGTCTACGAAGCGCGGCTGCTCAGCCGCCTCGCGCGCGAGCACAAAGTCGTCACGCAGATGGGCAACCAAGGCCACTCGGGCGAGGGCACACGCCGCGTCGTCGAATGGGTGCGCGCCGGCGTCATCGGTCCCGTGCGCGAAGTGCACATCTACACCGACCGCCCCGCGCGCTTCTGGGCACAGGGGCTTCCTCGGCCCGCTGCGTCGCCCGCACCGGCCGCGCTCAGCGCCGGCAATGTGCGCGCGGTGAGCAACGCGCTTTCGGCAGCTTTGGCAAACGCGAATCCAACGATGCCCGAAGGACTGCGGTGGGACCTCTACCTTGGTCCCGTCGCCGAGGACATTCCGTATCACCCGGTCTATCATCCATTCACCTGGCGCGGTTGGACCGACTTTGGTGTCGGTGCACTCGGCGACATGGGCGCGCACCTCATCGACCAGGCGTACTGGTCGCTCGAGCTCACGCAGCCCACGAGCATCGAAGCGACGTCGTCGCTCTGGGGAACGCTGACGGTTCCGCCGCCGGCCGGCTCGCCGGCGGGCACGCGGCCCACCAGCAAGCCTGTGTCGTATCCCATGGCGAGCACGGTGCACTACCAGTTCCCCGCGGTCGGCGCGCGGCCGGCGGTGAAGATGAGCTGGTACGACGGCGGGTTGTTTCCGCCCCGTCCCGACGGCCTGCCCGACGACGTCGTGTTCGACTCGGAGGGCGGCGGCATCCTCATTGGCGATAAGGGAATTCTCATTCACAATACCTATGGCAACAACCCTCGGCTCTTTCCGATGTCGGTTGCCGAGGCGGGGGCTGCGGTGGCGCAGACGATTCCGCGGATCGCCGAGAGTCACGAGATGAATTGGGTCAACGCCTGCAAGGGCCAAGGAAAGGCCAGCTCGCCGTTCGAGTACGGCGCCGCGTTGAATGAGACGATGCTCCTCGGTGTCGCTGCGCTTCGTGCAGGCCAGGGGCGCAAGGTGATGTACGACGCCGCCAACATGCAGTTCACGAATGCGCCGGACGCCAACCAATATCTCACCCGCGAATACCGCGCAGGATGGGCGCTGTAGCATGAGAGCCAGTCGAATCATCGCCGTGACTGTGGTGCTCGTCACCGCATGCATACACTCCGCGTCGTCCACGATGGCGTCGGCTTCTACGAATACGACCCCAGCTCCGGCGCAGGGCGGCTGGCGATCGTTGTCCGACCCGAGCGCCTGGCGCGGCTACAAGGCCGACACGATTCCGTCGCGCTGGACTTTCGCGAACGGCGTGCTCTCGAAGACGCGCCCGGTGGACGACATCGTGTCGAAGGACGAATTCGGCGACTTCGAGCTCGAGCTCGAGTGGAAGATCGGCGTGGCCGGGAACAGCGGCGTGTTCTACCGCGGCACCGAAGAATACGATCACATCTACTGGACGGCGCCGGAGTATCAACTCCTCGACAACATCAAGGGTGCGGACAACAAGACGCCGCTCACCCGCGCCGCCGCCGTATACGGTCTCTATCCCGCGCCCGACGGACACGTGAAGCCGATCGGCGAGTGGAACAGCACGCGCATCGTGGCCAAAGGCGCCCACGTCGAGCACTGGCTCAACGGCTTCAAGATGGAAGAGTACGAGCTCTGGAGTCCCGACTGGGAGGCCAGGGTGAAGGCGAGCAAATTCTCGGCGTGGCCGAATTACGGGCGCGCCAAGCGCGGGCACATCGCGTTGCAGGGCGACCACAACGGAGAGCTGGGCTTTCGCAACATCCGCATACGGGAGCTGCCATGATCGGCGTCCGCACGAAGCTGTCGGTGATGATGTTCCTCCAGTATTTCATCTGGGGAGTGTGGTTCGTCACGATGGGCACCTACCTGGGCCAAACGCTGCACTTCACCGATCCGCAGATCGGTCTGGCCTACGGTGCGACCGCCATCGCCGCGCTCGTGTCGCCATTCTTCATGGGCATCGTCGCCGACCGCTTCTTTTCCAGCGAGAAGCTGCTCGCGCTGCTGCATCTGCTAGGCGGCGTATTGATGTGGGCTGTCTCGATGCAGACGACCTTCACGACGTTCTACCCGCTGCTCATTCTGTACGCGCTGTGCTACATGCCCACGCTGTCGCTCACGAACTCGGTGTCGTTCCATCACGTGACCGACTCGACGCGCGACTTTCCGGTCATCCGCGTGCTTGGCACGATCGGGTGGATCGTGGCGGGCTACATCGTCGGCAAGGTGTTGCATGCCGACGCGATGGTGACGCCAATGCGCATCGCGGCCGGTGCGTCGATCGTGATGGCGGCATATTCGCTGACCCTGCCACACACGCCGCCCAAGGCGGCTGGTACGGCGTTCAACGTGCGCGACGCCCTCGGGCTCGACGCGCTGCAGCTGCTGGCGAACCGCGACTTCCTGATCTTCGTCCTCGGCTCGTTCCTGCTCTGCATTCCGCTGCAGTTCTACTACACTTTCGCCAACCCGTTCCTCAACGAGATCAAGGTTCCCGAGCCCGCGTTCATTCAGACGTTCGGGCAAATGTCGGAGTTCTTCTTCATGCTCATGCTGCCGTTCGCACTCCGGCGCTTCGGCATCAAGGTCATCATGCTGACGGGAATGCTCGCCTGGTCGCTGCGCTACCTCGCGTTCTCGAACGGCGGACCGGGGCCCGGCATGTGGTTGATCTACGCCGGCATTCTGCTTCACGGCGTGTGCTACGACTTCTTCTTCGTCGGCGGGCAGATCTACACCGACCAGCGCGCCGGCGAGAAGGTTCGCGCCGCCGCGCAGGGAATGATCAACTTCGTCACGAATGGACTCGGGTACTTCGTGGGCGCGTTCGTGTCGGGCGCCGTCGTGAATCGGTATGCGACGACGAACACCGCGTGCACCGATGCTGCGGCGGCGGCGCGCGAGTGTCTCAAGGTGACGCACGACTGGCACGCCATCTGGCTGGTTCCGTCCGCCGGAGCTGCAGTCGTGTTCCTGCTGTTCGCGTTGGCGTTCAGGCCCTCGACACGTCGGACCGAGCCGGTGGGTGCCAAAACGGCACCGTTGGCTGAGCCGGCGTAAGTCAAAGCACCACCGCGGGATGCGCCGGAGTGTAACTTCAGAGGACGCGCACCCGTTGTAGTCAACGAAGTTGTTGGATCTCTAAACCCGTCGCCTCCGATGGACCTATACATCTCGAGCTTGTTGCTAGGTGCCGCCGGCCTCGGCGTGATGGCACTCAGCGGCCTCGGGCATCACGGCCACGGAGCCAACGCTACGCACGGTCACGGCCCTTCGCATGCCGGCCACGCGGGCCACACACACGCCGGTCACACACACGCAGGGCATTCCGCACTCGCGCACGGCGGAGCGCATTCCGCCGGCGCGCGCGACTCGGCGACCAATGCGTTGTGGGCGGCGGCGTCCCCTCGCTACCTGTTCAGCCTCGCGCTCGGGCTAGGCGCCGTAGGCGAGCTGCTGCGGCCGGTGCTCGGCGGTCCGCTCCTTCTCGTCGCGGCGATTGCCGGCGGGCTGTTGTTCGAGCGCTTCCTCGTCTCGCCGCTCTGGAACTTCACGATGCGCTTCGCGTCGACACCGGCGACGATGCTCGAGAGCGCGGTGGCCGACGAGGCGACCGCTGTGACGTCGTTCGACGCGAACGGTCAGGGCATCGTGTCGATCGAAGTCGACGGACAGGTCGTTCAGATTCTCGCGACGCTGCGTGGAGACGATCGCCTGCTCGGGGGCGCGAGAATCCGCGCGGGGCAGCGAGTCAGAATCGAAGAAGTAGACGCAGAGAAGAACTGTTGCACGATATCGATCATATGAAGCAAGGGTTTTCGGTTTAGCGTATAGAGAAGGTGTGCGGCGCGCCAACGGCGCGACGTTCCTTTCCCAAAACCGTAAACCTGGTTCGTGAATCAATTCCCTCCCTCAGGAGTGCTTGTATGTCTAGTCTGGCGCAGACAGGTATCATGATCGCCATCGTCGTTGGTTTCGTGGTGATCGTGATCCCGGTGATCGTCGCGAGTTTCTTACGGAACGTCGACGCGGGTACCATCCGTCTCGTGAGTTGGTTGGCGGGCGGCACGGTCACGTACCGCGGTCCGGGCAAGTCGAAGGAGATTCCGCTGCTCACCACGGGCACGACGATCTCCAGCAAAGTCATCAACATCGATCTCGACATCACCGATCAGACGGCGGACATCGATGAGAGCGGCACGCCGCGTCCGATCAAAGTGCGCGTGCTCGCGAGCGCGATCGTGTCCGTGGGCGACAGCGACGCGTTGATCAAGACCGCGGCAAACCGCTTCTTCTCGAAGAGCGACGCGGACCAGCTCAGCACGTTGACGGATCTGCTCTCGAGCTCCGGTCGTCGTGCCATGAACCTGCTCACGCACGATCAACTCTTCTCGGCGAAGGCGCCCCCCAGTGCCCGCGCACTGGCGGCGGGATCGGCGAACCCGCTGCTGCCGGTACGCGTGCCGGGGCACGAGATGACGCAGGCCGAAGCGACCGCACTCGAGGACGAGGACGATCCGCTCGCCGTGATCATCCGCAAGGCGTGCTCGCGCGAGCTCACCGACCTGGGACTCATCTTCAACTCCTTGAACATCAAGGTCGTGCAGTCGGAAGTCGCCGAAGCGCGCCGCCGGCAGTCGGCGGCCGAAGCGCAGGCGAACGCCGACATCGTATCGGCGAATCAGTCGCGGCGCGCGAAGGAAGCGCAGCTCGAGGCGGAGCGCGCCATCTCCGACAAGCAGCGCGAGCTGGAGCAGACGAAGGCGTCGAACGCGGCGCTCATCGCGCAGGCGGAGGCGAAGCGTCAGGAAGCGCAGGGACTCATGCGCACGGCGGAGCTCGACGCGACGCAGATCGCGCAGGCGAGAGCCGATGCAGCGCGCGTTCGACTGGCCGCCGAAGCGTCGGCCGACGCGGAAGCGATTCGCATTCGCCGCATCGCCGACGCAACGGCAGAGAGCATTCAGAAGGTGAACGCCGCGATCCAGTCGGGCGGCGAGTCGTACTTCCGCTACCGTCAGATCGAGATGCTGCCGCAGATCGCGCCTGTGATCGCCGAAGCGTTGGCGCAGGCGAGGCTCGTCACGTTCTCCAGCAGTGGCGAGGGCGCGCCGGAAGCGACGACGAACAACATCACGAGTGTCATTCAGACGGTGCTCGCCGCGCAGATGGTATCGCGCGGGTTGCTCGACGGACAGACGCCGATTCTCGCCAATCCGACGGCGGCTGATGCGAAGCTTCCGAGCTCGCTAACTTCGCCGCCGGCGGCCAAGCGGTAGCAACCTGGACTCGGCGCCATGCAGTTGTCATCCCGAGCAGCGTCGCGCTTCGCTCGGGATGACGCTCACGGCACGTTGGGCACCACGTACGTCTTCCTGAGATCCGCCAGATACTCGCCATGTAACCCGCGGATCGTCTCGAACTCGCGCTTAACGACGGCGCGATACTCCGGGCGCGTCGCGAAGTCGAAGAGCACCGCCGACATTGCCTGCGCATCGACGACGAACCCTTGGTGTCCAACAGGGCCAAGCGCGTCCTGTTCCATCTCGTACGTATGGTTCGGCGAGTTCGACGTCTTGGCACTGAAGCCGATTCCAGGAATCGCGCTCGAAACGCTTCCCGTCTCCTCGTAGCCCTGCGGCTTCCCGGGCTCCGCTAGCGCGCCCGCGCCTCCGTATTTCTTCATGTAGCCGAACGCCACCTCGTTCAGCGCACCGACACCAATACCGTCGCGGTCGGCGCCGTAGTGCTCGATCTTCACCTTCGTGCCCGTTGCCAGCGCGGCGGCGCGGGCCGCGTCGTCGACCATCTGCGACAGTTGCGCGAGATAGATCTCGTCGGGATAACGGATGTAGAAGTCGGCGGCCGTTCGGTCGGGCACCACGTTCGGCGCTGCACCGCCTTCGGTGATCACACCCTGGATCCGCGCTTCGGGGCGGATGTTGCTGCGGATTCCGTCGATGTTGTTGAAGAGGTGAATCACCGCCGTCAGTGCGTTTCGCCCATTCCACGCCGTGAGCTGATGTGCTGGAGCGCCGCTGAAGGTGTACTTCACGCCATCGATGTTCATGCAGCACGTGCCGAATCCGGCGGCAGGGCGGCTCGTTGTACTCGACGAATGGCTGCGCACCAGCACGTCCATTCCGTCGAACACCTTCGACTCGTGCATCACGGTCTTGGCGTTGGGCGGCATCATCTCTTCGCCCGGCGCGCCGAACACCGTCACCGTGCCGGGAGTTTTCGTTTTCGCGAGATACTCGGCGACGGCGACCGCCGCCGCGAGGCCGATCGGTCCCTGCGTGCTGTGCTGGTCGCCGTGGAAGGCGCCCTTGGTGCCGCGCAGCGCGTCGTACTCCACGATCACGCCGAGTGCAGGCCCGCCGCTGCTCTTCGTGTATCGCGCGACGAACGCGGTCGCGAGCCCAGGCGTTCCCATCTGCACCGTGAAGTCGTGCTTCTTCAGATAGTCGGTGAGCAGCTGCACCGATCGCTTCTCCTCGAAGCCGATCTCGGGATGGCGGGTGATGTCGTCGCCGAGCGCGAGCAGCTCGGTGTCCATGAGCTCCTTGGCGCGCGCCACGACTTGGTCGCGCTGGGCGTTGGGGCCGGTGAGCTTGGCCACGAGGGCCGGCAGGTCGAGAGACTTCTCGAGCGAGTCGAGACGGCGCACGACGTCGCGCGCGGACTCGCGCTCGGTCGGGGTCTCCTGTGCGGCGACAACGAGCGGAAAGGCCAGGAGCAGTGCGGCAATTCGAGAGATGTGCATTCGGTGAGGGTGAGGACGAACGAATAATCGACACCCTCCCGACGGGACGCTAGAGATGGCCGCAAGACCGCAGTCTCAATCCGACCTCAGCGCCACCAGCGGATCAATTCGCGTGGCTCGCCGCGCCGGCAGATAGCTCGCGACGAGCGCCACGCCGCAGAGCACCGCCGTAACGACCACGAACGTCGCGAGGTCCGACGGGCCAACCCCATAGAGCAGCTTCACCATCGACCGCGTGAGCGCGAACGCGGCCACGAGTCCCACGCTCGCACCAATCATCGCGAGCGCCATCCCCTGCCGCACGACGAAGCCCAACACGCTCGACGGCTCGGCGCCGAGCGCGATGCGAATGCCGATTTCATGCGTGCGGCGCGACACGGAGTAGCTCATCACGCCGTAGATCCCAACGGCGGCGAGCGTGAGGGCGATGCCGGCGAATGCCGCGAGCAGCACCAGATAGAAACGCGACTCGGCGGTGGCCTGTCCCACGATGTGGGTCATCGTCTCCACCTCGGAGATCGCGACGTTGCGATCGATCGAGCGAACCGCCTTCACGATCGGGTCGGCCAGCGTTGCGGCATCGCATTGGCCCTGACCGTGGCAGACCGTGCGCACGACGAGCGTGAGATAGGCGTAGCGCGAGGGCGCGTCCGTCGCATACGAGGACTGCGCATGCGGCACGAACAGCTCCTCTTCGGCGGGCGCGGACCACTGCTCGCGCACGGTGTTCTTGGCTATGCCCACGACGGTTACGGGCGTGGAATCGCCGGAGATGTGAATGCGCTGGCCGATCGCGTCCTCGCTCGGCCAGTACGTCTTGGCCATGTGCTCGTTGATCACCACGACGTGCGGTGCGTCGAGCCGGTCGGTCTCCGATACGTCGCGGCCGCGCAGCAGCGGGATACGCATCGTATGGAAGTAGCCCGGAAACACCACGCGGTACGTCGCGCTCGGCGCGTCACCCGGCTTCGGCGCGGGGCGCCCATCGACCGTGAAGGAATAGCCCCACTGATCGCCGGTGATCGGGAGATGGTTGATGAAGCTCGCTGACTCCACGCCGGGAATCGCCTGCACGCGAGACCGTACGTCGGCAAAGAATGACGCGCGAAGCGCCGCAGCGCTCTCCCGAGTGCCCGCGGTGGAGATGGACATCGTCACGACATTCCGCGGATCGAAACCGGGATCGATGCGCTGTAGCGCGGCGAAGCTGCGAATCATCAAGCCTGCGCCCACGAGCAGCACGAGCGCCAGCGCGAACTCCGACGCAACGAGCGCGCTCCGCAACCGATGCTTGCCCTGTCCGTCGGTCGAACCGCGATCGCCATCCTTGAACGTTCCGGCGAGGTCGACGCGCGCGGCGCGCAGCGCAGGCAGCAACCCGAACACAATCGCCGTGGCCGCGGTGATGAGCGTCGTCATCACCAGCACGCGCCCGTCGATCGTCACGGTCGACACGCGCGGAATGATCGCGGGACTCGCCACGACCAACGCCCGCACGCCGAACAGGGCGAGCACGACTCCACCGATACCGCCGATCAGCGCGAGCACTGCGCTCTCAGCGAGCAGCTGCGTCACGAGCCGGCCGCGCGTTGCACCGAGCGCGGTGCGGATCGCCAGCTCCTTCTGCCGCGCTGCCGCGCGCGCGAGCAGCATGTGCGCCACGTTCGCGCAGGCGATCAACAGCACGAACGCCACCGCGACGAGCAGCACGAGCAGCGGCGTTCGAATGTCGCCCACGACCTTGAGCTTGAGGCTCTGCACGGTGATGTCGCGGTTCGAGCCGGGGAACTGCTGCTCCTGGCGTGCGGTGACGGCGCCGAGGTCGCTCCGTGCTTGACCGAGCGTGACACCGGGACGGAGCCGCGCGAACGCGCGCATGCTCTGTCCGCCGGCCCGCTTCGCGGCGCGCGCGGCAAGCGACATCGGCGCCCACAGCTCGGAGCGAGTCGCCCAGAATGGCGCGAATTGAAACGATGCCGGCATCACGCCGAGAATGGTGAACGGCTCTCCGTCGAGCGAGATCTGCCGTCCGACGACCCCCGTGCTTCCAGCGAAGCGCCGCTGCCAGAGTCCGTAGCTGATGACCGCAACGTGATCGTTCCCCGCCGTCTCTTCCTCGGCAGTGAACGTGCGGCCCAACAGCGGCTTCACGCCGAGCATGGGAATCATGCCGGCGCTCATGTGCAAACCGAAAACGTGTTCCGGCTCGTCCGCTCCGGTGAGATTCGGCGTCCAGTACTCGGCCGCCGAGATCTCGGTGAAGCTCCGCGTCTGCCGAGCCCACTCGACGATGTCCTCCGCCGAGACGGGATTGCGCTCATTGTGCAGGATGACGACGAGCCGATCGCTGTCCTCGTAGGGAAGGGGACGGAGCAGCACGCCGTCGACGACGCTGAGAATGGCGGTCGTCGCGCCGATGCCGAGCGCCAATGCCAGGGCGGCGGCGAAGGTGAACGCAGGCGCCTTGGCGAGCGACCTCAGTGCGAATCGAAGGTCGCGTATGACCAGGTCGATCGTGGCGCCGGTGCGGACGTCGCGCACTTCCTCCTTCACCTGCTCGATGCCGCCCACCTCGAGCAGCGCTTCGCGCCGCGCTCGCTCCGGGGACTGGCCATGCCGGATCCGCTCGGCAATGACCTGCTCGACGTATGCGCGCAGCTCGTCGTCGAGCTCCCGTTCGACACGAGGGCGTTTCAGAAGATTCCGTGCGGCGCTGCTGATCCGGGAGACGAGCGACATGGTCGATCCGAGAAAGGGGTCACTCCTACAGACATTCTATACGAGTAAAACGTTGGGTGGTTTCGTATCGAATGTCTATAGGGGAGCCCATTTTCAGCATGTCTTTGGGCGGCTAGTCGCGCTCCATGAGCACGAAGCCGTTGAACCGCTTGAAGTCCTCGCGCATCCGCTTCGGATAGAAATTGCTGAGGAAGCGCCAGAACCACATGCCCTTCATCTCGCGCCGCAGTCGGCGGGCCTCGTCCAAGGCGGAGCGAAAGGACAGCTCGCGCCAGCCGAATGGCTCGAAGAACTTCGTGCTCTCCGACGGCGCGAACTGAAATGGCGCGTTCCCCGCCGCCAGGTTCTTGCCCCATGACTTCTCCATGATCGCGAGCAGCCGGGGATTCGCCAGATCGAACAACCACCAAGCAAAGCTCGGCACCGCATGCAGATCGCGCGTGAGCTGCTCGACCTGCTCGGCGTTCAGGTAGATCAGCAGCCCTTCCGTCACCACGAGCACGCGCGACGATTGGGCGCCGACCTGCGCGAACAGCGCCTGCCGCCGCGCCGGGTCGGTGAGGTCCACGCGGATCGCTTCATAATTGCACACCGGCTTTTCGTCGCGCAGCATGTCGAGCTTGTAGTCGAGGATGCCGGGCAGGTCCACGTCGATCCAGCGGAGCGAGGGAGGCAACGGCATGCGCCACGCGCGCGCGTCGAGCCCCGCGGCGAGGTTCAGCACGGTGTCTACGCCGCCGTTCCGAACGCGGTCGAGAATGATCTCGTCGAAGATCGCCGTGCGTACGATCATCGCCCACGCCATTTTCCGGCCGTGCTTCATCGTATCGACGATCGACTGGCCGCGCTCCCCGGCGAGCCGGGCGGCGAACGGATCGCGAAAGACGGCGTCCTTGCGCTCCGTTTCCATTGCGCGGTAGACGGCCACCCATCGGGCGGTGTCGGAGATGTTTTCGATCTGGGCCATTCGTTCCTCGTGGGCTGGCTGCGGCGACCGTGACTTATGCGCGCCAGCCGGTCCAGTCAATGCCGCGCGCCAAGGATTGGCCGGCGGCTCTAGCCGAACGGTGCTCCGCGAGCAATTTCTAGGGCGGCGCCTCCGCCATCGTGGGGCGCACCATCCGTCTCACACCGGCCAGGGCCCCTTCGATGTCTCGATTGCACGTGCTTGTCTCCCTCCCGCTTGCCGCCATGCTCGCGGCTCCCGCGGCCGCGAACGCGCAAACGCGCATGCTTCGCACGCCGACGGTCAGCAAGACCCAGATCGCCTTCGCCTACGCGAACAACATCTGGACGGTCGACCGATCGGGCGGCACGGCGCGCCGGATCACGAGCTTCCAGGGCACGTCGGAAAATCCGAAATTCTCGCCCGACGGAAAGCTCATCGCGTTCAGCGCGCAATACGGCGGCAACGTCGACGTGTACATCGTGTCCGCCGAGGGTGGTGAGCCGAAGCGGCTCACGTGGCATCCGGGCGCCGACATCGTGCAGGGTTGGACGCCCGACGGAAAGACCATCGTCTTCCAATCGTCGCGCGCGTCGGCCGCCCCGAGCGCGGTGCCGCGCTTCTGGACCGTGTCGGTCGACGGCGGACCGGAGACGCCCATGCCGCTGCCGCGGGCATTTCAGGGCAAGATCTCGCCCGACGGCAAGCGCCTGGCGTATCGCATGAACAACTCGTGGGACGAAGAGCGCCGCAACTATCGCGGCGGGCAGAATCGTCCCATCTGGATCGTCGATCTCAAGACGTGGGATCTCGAGACCACGCCGAAGGTGACGTCGGACCTCGTCGTTGCGCAGGCGGGTGGGCCGCGCGGCGCGACGAACGTGCAGGTGCCGCTCAACCCCGATTCCAAAGACATGGATCCGGTGTGGGTGGGCGACGACGTGTACTACATCTCCGACCGCGACGGCGTCGCGAACGTCTGGGACTACGACACGAAGTCGAAGAAGCTCACCCAGCTCACGAGCTTCAGCGACTACGACGTGAAGGCGCTCGACGCCTCGAGCGACGGAGAGGCCGTGGTGTTCGAGCAGGCCGGCTACGTCCATCTGCTCGACACCAGGTTGAAGAAGGAGCACATCGTCAACGTCAACGCGACAGGCGATTTTTCGTGGATGATGCCGGAGTGGAAGGACGTGAGCGCGAACATCGCGAACCTCACGCTCTCGCCCACGGGCAAGCGCGCCGCCGTGGAAGCGCGCGGAGAGATCTTCACGATCCCGGCTGAGAAGGGCGACGTCCGCAACCTCACCAACTCGAGTGGATCCGCCGAGCACGAGCCGGCGTGGTCGCCCGACGGCAAACAGATCTCGTACTTCAGCGACAAGTCCGGCGAGTACGCGCTCTACATCGAAGCTCAGGACGGCCAGACGCCGGCACGCGAGATCAAGATTCCAACGACGGGCCACTTCTACACGGCCGCGTGGTCGCCCGACGGAAAGCGCATCATGTTCCACGACACGAACCTCAAGCTCTGGGTCGTGGACGTCGCGACGGGACAAGCGAAAGTCGTTGGCAACGATCCGTGGATGGTGCCGGCGCGCACGATGAATCCCGCGTGGTCGCCCGACGGCAAGTGGATCGCCTACGCGAAGCACTTGAACTCGCTGTATAAGGTGATTCAGGTCGTCAACGTCGAGACGGGCGAGAGCAAGCAAGTCACCGACGGTCTCGCCGACGCGATGTCGCCGGCGTGGGACGCGAGCGGCAAGTACCTCTGGTTCCTCGCCTCGACCGACTTCGCGCTCAAGTCGCAGTGGCTCGACATGTCGCAGAGCGATCACACGGAGACGTTCGGTCTGTACGCGGCAGTGCTGCGGAAGACCGATCCGTCGCCGTTCCTGGCGGAGAGCGATGAAGAGGACGGGGGACGAGGGAATGCAGGTGGTCGTGGCGGCCGAGGTGGCGCGCCCGCCGCGGGCGATAGCTCGAATGCCAACCCGCTTCCCGCGCCCCGCCTCCCCCTTCCTTCAGTGCAGATCGACTTCGACGGCCTGCAACACCGGCTCCTCTCGGTGCCGGGCATCGTCGACCGCCCGTACACGAACCTCCGCGCCGGCACGGCGGGCATGGTGTACTTCCTCGAGCCGGGGGGAGCCGGCGGCGGTCGCGGCGGCGCGGGCGGTGGTTCGGCGATGCATCGGTATTCACTGCGCGATCATCGCGACATTCCGTTCATCACGGGCGTGGCCGATTACACGCTGAGCCTCGACGGACACAAGCTGCTCTATCGCGGTGCGGGCGGCGGTGCGGGTGGCCGAGGTGGCCGCGGCGGTGCCGCGGCCGGCGGACCGGCACTTTTCCTCGTGGACGCGGATCGCGCTGCGCCCGCGGCCGGAACTGGCCGACTCAACGTCGAGCTGCGCGCCAACATCGATCCCAAGGCCGAGTTCAAGCAGATCTTCAACGAGGGGTGGCGCAACCAGCGCGACTACCTGTACGTCACGAACCAACACGGCGCCGACTGGCCGAAGGCGAAGGAGATGTACGGGGCGTTGCTGCCGTACATCAACCATCGCGCCGATTTGAATTATCTCATCGACATGATGGGCTCCGAGATCGCGGTCGGACACTCGTTCGTGCGCGGCGGCGACATGCCGGACGTTCCCGTCGTGAACGGCGGTCTGCTCGGCGCGGATTTCGCGGTGGAGAATGGACGCTATCGCATCACGAAGATCTACGACAACGAGAACTGGAATCCCGATCTGCGCGCCCCGCTCGCCGCGCCCGGCGTGGACGTTCGCGTCGGCGACTATCTGCTGGCGGTGAACGGCGTAGAGCTCAAGGCGCCGGACAACGTGTATCGCTTGCTCGACGGTACGGCGAATCGCCAAACCAACCTCACGGTGAGCTCAACGCCGGTGATCGACGGCGCTCGGCATGTCGTCGTGACGCCGATCGCGAACGAACAGACGTTGCGCAGCCGCGCTTGGGTCGAGAACAACCGGCGCGTCGTCGATTCGCTGTCGCACGGGCAGTTGGCGTACGTCTATCTGCCGAGCACCGCGGGCCCAGGCTTCACGAGCTTCAACCGCTACTACTTCGCGCAGCAGGACAAGCTCGGCGCGGTGATCGACGAGCGGTACAACAGCGGCGGCCAGGCCGCTGACTACATCATCGACGTGCTCCAGCGAAAGTTCGACGGCTACTTCAACAACGTGGCCGGCGATCGCATGCCGTTCACGAGTCCCGCCGCGGGTATCTGGGGACCGAAGGTGATGATCATCAACGAGATGGCCGGCTCGGGCGGCGACCTCATGCCGTACATGTTCCACCTGCGCAAGGTCGGCACGCTGGTCGGCAAGCGCACGTGGGGTGGTCTCGTGCACACGGCAGACACGCCGGGCTTTGTCGACGGCGGCTCCATGATCGCACCGCGCGGCGGCTTCTTCACGATCGACGGCAAGTGGGCCGTGGAGAACGAAGGCACGCCGCCGGACATCGACGTGGAGAACACACCGAAGGAAGTGATCGCCGGGCATGACCCGCAGCTCGAGCGTGCGGTCTCGATTGCGCTGCAACAGCTCAAGGATCATCCGGTCGTTCGCGCCACGAAGGAACCGCCGTCGCCGACGTGGGGCAAGCGAGTGAAACCGCCGGTTTAAAGGCTCGAAAAAAGCTTGATAAAAGCTTGAACCGCGGAGGGCGCCTCGGCGTTCTCCGCGGAACAGCACCGTTGTGTCCGTGCCAAGCAGTCAAACGATGCATGCTATAACAACTTCTCGAGCTTGAACCGCCCCTTCGCCGCGAGCAGCGGCTTCCACAGATCGCCGAGCTTCGCCACGCGCGCCGGAACGTTGTCGATGCGGAAGTCGGCGATGGCGAACCCTTTCTCCACCTCCGCCCACGTCACGGGGGTCGATACCGGCGCCCGCGGCTTGGGACGCGGCGAATAGATCGACGCGAGCGTACGGCCCCACGCATTCTGGTTGTAGTCCACGAGCACCCTGCCGCGCGGCCGCTTCGCGATCTTGTACTCAGCCGTGAGCAACTTCGGATGCTGCGACGCAAGCTGTCGGGCAAGTGCCTTCGCGAAGGTCCACACCTGCTTCTGCAGCGGGCCGCGAACGATTCCCACATAGATGTGCACGCCCGACGATCCTGTCGTCTTCACCAGCGGCTTCATGCCGAGCGACTCGAGTGCGCCACGAACGACGAGCGCGGCATCGAGCACCTTGGCGAACGACGCTCCGGGTACGGGGTCGAGATCGAAGTGCACGTAGTCGGGCCGGTCGACGTCGTCACAAGTGGCGTACCACTGATTGAGATCGATGCACCCGAGGTTCACGATCCAGAGCAGCGACGCGAGATCCTGCACCATCGGGAAGTCGATGATGTTGCCCGAGTCGTGCTCGATCGCGCAGGTCTCGATCCACTCCGGCCGCGGCGACGGCGCGCGCTTCATGAAAAAGCATTTGCCCGCGGCGCCGTTCGGATAGCGCTTCATCACCATCGCGCGGTCGCGCAGGTGCGGCAGCAGCCAGCGCGACACGTCGGCGTAGTACTGCAGCAGGTCGCGTTTCGTGATTCCGCTCTCCTTCCAGAACACTTTCGGAAGGTTCGTGAGCTTGACCTGTTTTCCATCCACCGTGAGCTCGACGTCCCGTTCTCCCTCGGGAATCACGAGCGCGCGCGTACGTGGCGTCATCGGCTCCGCTCCAATCTTGGTGGCCGTTTTCCCCGGCGCACGGCGCCGAGCACGGGTTGGTATTCGAGCTCGCAGGCGTCGCGCACGCAACGCAACAGCAGTCCGCCGCGGCTCATGTCGCCGCGACCCACGAAATCCACCGGGAACACGAGCCAGTCGCCGAAGATGTCGAGCAGCACGTCCGCATACTTTCCCGTCGCGATGCTTCCGAGCAGCACGACGCGAGTCGTGGGTCCAATTCTCTTGGCCAAACGCGCCGCGCTTCGCTTGAGTGGAGCGAGATATCGCTCGTCGCCCGCCGCAATGTCGACGGAGGCGAAGGAGAGCAGGTCGTCGCGATGCACGCGCTCGTCGGGCGAAACGAGCCCGCGATCGGTGGTGATGATCCACGATTCCGGCGCGCCGCCGGCCCGTCGCGCGTAGGCGCGGGCGTACGCCAGCTTGCCGCGAAAATACAGCCCGCTCAAGAAGGCGAACACGTCCCCCAACGCGGCGCCCTCGGAGGTGCGCAGCTGCTCGGCCATGTCGAAGGTGGCGGCGGGGTTGAGCAGCATCCGTGCGCGCTGGCCGTCGCACCGAGCGGGCGAAAGTAGAAAAATCTGATTAGAATGAGAGAGGTCCTTGCCCGAACGCCTCACCGTCGAGTCCGCAGCAGATTTGGAGGTGCCCATGCGTGGTCGAATCGGGTTGATCGTGTTGATCGGGTTGTCGAGCGTCGGCTGTACCCACATCCACTCAGGGGCAGGGAGCGCGCCAGTCGATCGGCGCATGCCGCCGTCGATGATCCCGCCCAGCGCGGCCGACAGGGATCAGCGCTCGGCCACCAAGCGTGTCTCGGATAAGGAAGCGCCAAGCGACCTGGTTGCCACGGACGCGTCCCGGTGCTCGGTGTCCGAAGAGGATTTCCGCCTTGCGGAGATCGGAAAATCATTCACCTGCGACTGGCGAAAGGCCGCGGGCAAACCAGGCAAACCGCTCTAGTGGCTCTTTCTTCGACGATCTACAACTTCGACATCCAGGTCTCCGACGTCGACCGGAACGTCTACGAGACCCTCCCTCTCCGCGTCGCGCGGCATCCGTCGGAGACGGAGGAGTACCTCGTCACCCGCGTGCTCGCCTACTGTCTCGAGTACACCGAGGGCATCGCGTTTTCCAAAGGACTCGCGCAGGCCGACGAGCCGGCGCTCGTCGTGCGCGACCTGACTGGAGAGCTCCAGGCGTGGATCGAAGTCGGCGCGCCCGACGCTGACCGCCTGCACAAGGCGAGCAAGGCGTCGCCGCGCGTCGCGGTCTACATCCTCAAGGAGCCGCGAATCTTCCTCGGCCAGCTCGCCGGCGCGCGCATTCATCAGGCCGAATCGATCGAGATCTACGCCATCGACCGCGCCCTCGTCGAAGGGCTCGTCACGCGGCTCGATCGCCGGACGTCGCTCGAGCTGGCGGTCACCGATCGGCACATCTACGCCACGATCAACGGCGAGACCCTGGATGGCCGGGTCGAGCCTCACGTTCTCGCCCCGGCCGACCGCTAGAACGGTATATTCGGCGAAACCTGTCGAGGCCGCCGAACGTCGTTCTATGTAGGTCTACCATCTGAGAGAGAGAAGCTCGTGCAACTGTCGATTCTCGCGTTGAATCTCATCTATGCAGCGTTGGGCGTCGTCCTGATGTACACGAGCTACCGGATCATCGACCGCCTCACGCCGCAAGTCGACTTTCCCGCCGAGCTCAAACGCGGCAACGTGGCGGTCGCGATCTTCATCGCGGCGTTGTTCGTCTCCATCGCGCTGATCGTTGGGCGCGCGATTGGATAGCGCACTGTTCGCACGCGCTCGCGTCGCGTTGCTGCTGGTCGCGCTGTCCGCCGCCGGACGCGCGTCCGCACAGGACGACTCGCCGGTGAAGAAGGCGGGCAAGGCGGTCGAGCGCGTCGCCGCGGCGCGTGCGTCGAGGAAGATCAGCCAGGCGTACGATCCGGCGTTCCGCAAATACACCAAGCGCTTCTTCGGACCGCTCTTCGACTGGCGGTACTTCAAGGCGCAGGGCTTTGCCGAGAGCGGGTTGACGGCGAACGCGAAGAGCTGGGTGGGCGCGCGCGGCGTGATGCAGCTCATGCCGTCGACGTATCAACAGATCGCGTCGCACCGCCCGGAGTTCGGCACCATCGACCAACCGGAGTGGAACATCGCCGCCGGCATCATGCACGACCGGTATCTGTGGGAGCTCTGGGGCAAGGAAGTGCCCGAGTCCGAGCGGCATCGGTTCATGTTCGCCAGCTACAACGCTGGGGAAGGCACCATCACGCGCGCGCGTGCAGTGGCGAGGACCAAGCTCGGCGACCCGGCGTGGCCGAACATCGAGCAAGTGGCGCCCACCGTGCAGCGGTGGCGGTACTCCGAGACGCTCGGCTACGTGCGGCGGATCGATTCGACGTATGCGAGGTTGATCGCGCCCTGAACTGTCTGCGTTGGCCTTGCTTCATACCGCCCTCTCAATCGACGGGCTCTGCGGCGTGAACAGCTTCGGCCCGCTCTCCGTGATGTGCAGACAATCTTCCAGCCGAATCCCGAACTCCCCATAGATCGCAATGGTGGGCTCGTCGCTGAAGCACATGCCGGGCTGAATCTTCGTGGTGTTCCCGCGAACGAAGTTCGTCCATTCATGCCCGTCGAGCCCGATGCCGTGGCCGGTGCGGTGCGGTAGCCCAGGCACCTTGTAGTCCGGTCCGAAGCCGGCGGCGGCGATGACCTTTCGTGCCGCGGCATCGACCGACTCGCATGTCGCGCCGATCTGCGCGGCGGCGAACGCCGCGCTCTGGGCGCGCTTCTCCACCTCCCACACGTCGCGTTGCCGTTGCGTCGGCTTGCCAAACACCGTGGTGCGCGTGATGTCGGAGGTGTAGCCGTCCACCGTGCACCCGGCGTCGACGAGCACGATGTCGCCCTCGCGCAGCTTCTGCGGCTGCACGCTGCCGTGCGGGAACGCGCTGTACTTGCCGAAGATCACGAGCGCGCCGTCGCCCTTGCCGCCGAGCTTCGTCGTCGCGTCGCCGACGTTCCCCGACAGCTGCTGCGTCGTCATCCCCTCCTTCAGTGTCTTGAACGACGCGCCGATCGCCTGCAGCGTGATGTCGTTCGCCTGCTGCATCAACGCGATTTCGGCGGGCGACTTGATCATGCGGCAGCCGGCCGTGATCGGCGTGGCGCTCACGAATTGCGCGCCTGGCAGCTCCTGGCGCACCCCGTCGTAGATGAAGAAGCGCACCCGCTCCTCCATGCCGATCTTCCCGCCGCCGACACCCCGGTCGCGCAAAATTCCGGCGATGACCTTGTACGGACTCTCGTCCTCCTGCCAGACGCGAACGTCGTTGGAGAACTTGATCAGCTCGCGCGCCCGCTGCTCCTCGAAGCCTGGCGTGACCCAGGCCAGCTCGCCCTTGGCGGGAATGACCACGCCGAACGTCCGCTCGCTGTTCCCCCACCGCACTCCGGTGAAGTAGAACATGCTGGTGCCGCCCTCGAGGAAGATCGCGCCAATGCCGTTTTGCGTCATCAGCCGGCGCGCCTTCTCGATGCGCCCCTGGCGCTCGTCGTCGGTGATCGCTGGAGCGGACAAACCGACCGAACGAGACGTGGCGAGGTCGGCCGACAACGTTTCCGCGAAGGCGGTCGTAGGATCGATGATGCTTGGGCCGATCGCGGCGGCGCCGATCAAGCCGCTCGACCGGTTGACGAATTGGCGTCTATTCATGGGGCGTCCAGAGAGGCGGGAACCTATGGGAGATCGACGAACATAGCGCCCGCCACGACCGCCCACCATGTTTGACCCAGGCCCCTCCGGAGGATTCCCGTGATTCGCACGTCGCTCCTCGTCGCTGTCACTGCAGGCGCATCCCTCAGCGCCCAGTCACAACGGCCGATGACATTTCTCGACGCTCAAAACATGAAGCAGGTCAGCGGTCAGGACATCAGTCCCGACGGCCGACAGATGCTGTATGCGCTGAGCACCCCCGACTGGAACAACGCGCGTCGCCAGTCCGACATCTATCTGGTCTCGACGGACAAAGGTCTGCCGAGCACACGGCAGCTCACGTTCACGAAGGACAAGAACGAAGCGAGCCCGCGCTGGTCGCGCGACGGGCAATTCATCGCGTTCCTGTCCGATCGCGACGCGACGACAGCCGCTGCGCCGGGTGGCGCTGGCGGCCGCGGCGCGGCAGCCGGCGGTGCCGGCGGTGCGCGCAACCAACTCTTCGTCATGCGTCTCGACGGCGGCGAAGCGAAGCGCGTCACCGACGCGCGTGAAGGCGTCTCGAACTTCTCCTTCACGAAGGACGGCCGCTCGATCGCCTACACGTCGGGCCGCGCCGGCGATGAGCAAATCTTTACGATTCCCACGGGCGAGCTGTGGACCGGCGAAGTGCCAAAGCCCGCGCAGCTGACGCGCCACGCCACCGGCGTCGGCCAATGGCAGTGGTCGCCCGACGGCAAGACGATCTACTTCGTCACGCCCGACAGCATCGACCGCGAAGACCGCACGCGCAACGAGAAGCAGTTCACGGTCAAGCCGCGCAACCCGGCGTCGTCGGTGTCCAGCCTCTGGTCGTTCGACGTCGCGTCGCGTCAGGAAAAGCGGCTCACGAACGACCCGAAGTACAGCGTCGGCGACGTGACCGCCTCGGCCGACGGCAAGTGGCTCGGCTTCCACGGGCTCTCGGCGAACCGGTACGAGCGCGGTATCCTCGAGCAGAACGACTACGCCGAGGTGTACCTGCTGAACCTCGCGAGCGGCAACATCGAGCGGCTGACGACGAACACGGACATCGGCGAAGGCTCGGTGAGCTTCTCCCCGAACAGCAAGCTCGTCGCCTTCTCGGCGCCCGACGATTTCAAGTTCATGCACAACGAGCGCGTCTACGTGCGCCCGGTGGATCAGCCGACGGCGGCCTGGAGAAAGCTCGGCGGTAACTTCGACGGCGACGTCCGCATCGGCGGCCGTGGCGGCGCCGCCGCCGACGGCGGCGTCGAGTCGTCGTTCTGGTCGGCGAACAGCGACACGATCTATTTCGGCACCGGCGTGCACGCGACGACGCAGTTCTTCGCGTTGCCCGTCGCCAGCGGTGTCGCCCAGCAGGTCACGAACGTGAAGGGCACGATCGCCGTCTCGCGCGATGAAGAGACGGGACGCTTCCTCATCACCTTCGCCGATCCCAAGTCGCCGCCGTCGACGTACACGGTCTCGACGCTGCGCGACGTGAACGACCGGTCGAAGTGGACGCAGATCTCCGACCCGAACGCCTGGGCGCGCCGCGAGATCGCCGTGGGCGACGAAGAGGAAGTCACCTGGAAGTCCGCCGACGGCACGATGATCTCCGGTGTGCTGATGAAGCCCGTCGGCTATCAGCCGGGCAAGAAGTATCCGCTCATCGTCGCCATTCATGGTGGACCGGCGGCCGCTGACATGCTCGGCTATAGCGGCGGGTACAACTCGCAGGTGTACGCCGGCGCGGGGTACGTGGTGCTGCTGCCGAACTACCGCGGCTCCACGCAGTACGGCCAGAAAGTGAAGATCGAGAGCCAGGGCGACTACTTCACCAAGGGCTATCAGGACATCATGACGGGCGTCGACTACCTGATCGCTCAGGGCATGGTCGACAGCACGAAGATGGGCGCGCTGGGCTGGAGCGCTGGCGGCCATTACTCGAACTGGATCGAAACGCACACTAACCGCTTCAAGGCGATCAGCTCCGGCGCCGGCGTGGCGAACTGGGTCTCGATGTGGTCGCAGAGCGACACCCAGCGTCTCCGCCAGTGGTACCTTGGCGACAAGATGTACTGGGAAGACAATCAGTACGCGAACTGGTGGAAGCAGTCGCCGATCGCGACGATCAAGACCGCGAAGACGCCGATGTTCATTCACGTGGTCGACGGCGATCCGCGCGTACCGCGCCCGCAGAGCGAAGAGATGCACATGGCACTCTCGAAGCTCGGCGTTCCGAACGAATTCTGGGTCTACCCGGGCAACACGCACGGTATCCCTGATCCGCGCAACCAGTACGCGAAAGCCGTGGCCGAGATGTCGTGGATGGACTACTACGTGCGCGGCAGCGGAAAGCAGTTCGCGTGGAGAGACGTGCTGAAGTCGGTCGAGGCGGGCGGACCGCAGCTCGCCGGTGAAGCGTCGCCGACTCCGCAGCCGTAATACGGGTTCAGAGAAGTGGAAAGAGGGGCCGGCGTGATGCCGGCCCCTCTTCTTTTGCGGTCGTCATCCCGACGCTGGCTCCGGTCGTGCGGGATGACAATCGCCTCAGTCCGCGAAACTAGCGAACCTGACGTCCTGCGCGCCCTCCCAGAGCACCCGTCGCCCCACTTCGGCCAACTGCTCGGCACCCTCGACGATCGTGAGGAAATGGTTGCCGGCGAGCTGGCCCAGCTTGCTCGCGAACATCGCGGCTCCGTACGGAAACAGAATCTCCGTCTCGCTGTAGCCCCCAGGGTACAGCAGGATCTCGCCCGGCGCCGGGTGGCTCGTGTGATTTTCGAAGCCCACGCCGAACTGGAGATCGCCGAGCGGAATCCACGCCGACTCACCGCTCCATCGCGCTTGCACCAGCTTGCTCTCGAAGGGCAGCGCGGCGAAAAAGGCGGCGCACGTCTTTGGGGCGCGATCGAGCTCCGCTCGTGCAACGAAGCGGAGGTCGCCGACGGTGATGATGAGTTGGGTCATGGTCGCCGGCAAATGTAGAAGATTGTCCGCTGTTCCGTTAGCGCCCTTTGCCGCGATGTATCGGAATTAGTCGACGTGAAAACAATTGACAGTTGTTGGATTGTCGGTGCGCGTTAAAAAGTTTTCTTAGCGTTCCGATCGATGACTGTCGATGACGCCACGCGGTATTGCGTGGGTTTGAGCAGTGCCGTCGACCCTACATCAAGGATACAGAACCATGAGAAGTTCTTGGACAGGCCTGCTCGCGGCCTTGGCATGCTCGTCGATCCTCGCCGCCAACTCCGCCAACGCCGGTGCGCAGCAGCCACCGCGAGCGGCGATCACCGGACGAATCACCGAGAGCGGAACGAACAATCCGCTCCCCGACGCCAACATCGTCATAGCAGGCACGCAACACGGCGCGCGGTCGGATGCGCGCGGTCAATACCGCATCTCCGACGTCTCGCCCGGTACCTATACCATCCGCGTGACCCGACTCGGGTACGCCGCCGCCAACCGCCAGATCACGATCGCCGGGGCGGAAAACGCCGTGGCCGATTTCATTCTCCAGTCGGCCGCTGTTCAGATCGATCAGGTCGTCGTCACCGCGACCGGCGCTACGGAACGCAAGCGCGAGAACGGGAACGACGTCGGCATCATCAAGCCCGGTGACAACGTCGCACTGGCCGCGACGCCAACGTTGACCTCGGCGCTTCAGGGCAAGGAAGCGGGACTGACGATCACGTCGTCTTCGGGCACTCCGGGTGCCGGCTCGCGCATTCGTATTCGCGGCGCCAACTCCATCTCGCTCTCCAACGAGCCGCTGCTCATCGTCGACGGCGTTCGCATCGACAACAACCCGAACGGCAGCGCGAGCTTCGTCGGCGGCCAGGTCGTCAGCCGCTTCGACGACATCAACCCGGAAGAGATCGAGAGCGTGGAGGTCCTGAAGGGACCGGCCGCGTCTGCACTCTATGGAACCGCGGCCGCGAACGGCGTTCTCCAGATCACGACGAAGCGCGGCCGCTCGGGCAAGACGAGCTGGCGTGCGTACGCCGATTACGGCCAGATGTGGGATCCGACGAGGTATCCCGACAACTACTACGTGATGGGAACGAGCCTGGCGACGGGCGCGCTGTACTCTTCCTCGTGCACGCTCGATCGCCGCACGCTCGGCCTGTGCCGTCCGGATTCGACGTTCACCTTCAATCCGATCAGCCACTACAACGTCCAGGGCACCGGCAACCAGGCGAGCTACGGTATCAGCACGTCGGGCGGCGGCGACGCGGCGCAGTACTACATCTCGGGCGACATTCAGCGCGCGCAGGGAATCGTCACGCCGAGCCGCACGCACAACGTGAGCTTGCGCGCCAACGTGACCACGCAGCTTCGCCAGAATCTGACGGCGACGTTCACGTCGAACTACATCGACCGCGGCGTGGCGTTCCCGATCAACGACAACAACATCTACGGCGTGGTGCCGAACGGCATCCTCGGTCACGCGTTCAACTGCACGTCGGGCGCGACCGGCGGCACGAAGACGTTCTGCGGCGCCGACACGCTGAGCCAGGGCTTCTACAGCCGGAACCCGTCGACCTTCTTCTTTCAGAAGAGCCAGCAGATCATCAACCGCTTCATTGGCGGCACGAACATCACCTGGCAGCCACAGTCGTGGCTCACCGCGCTCGTCGTGGGCGGTCTCGACGTCGACAACGGCGTGGATCAGTCGATCACCCCGTCGAACATCGTGACGGACATCAACAGCACGTTGGCCCAGGGGTCGGTCACCGAGTACCGCCGCCAGATTCCAACGTACAGCGCGAGTGGAACGCTCACGGCGCGCCGCGGCTTGGGCAGCACGCTCTCGAGCAACACCTCGATCGGCACGCAGTACATCAACGAGCAGAATCACTACGAGTACGCGTTCGGCCGGAACCTCGTGCCCGGCACGGGCTCGCTCGCCGGCGCGACTGCCGGCGCCGCCGTGTCCGACAACAACCAGACGGTCATCACCCTCGGCACGTACGGCAACGAGCAGCTCGCGTGGCGCGATCGTCTCTTTCTCACCGGCGGCCTCCGCGCCGATCGCAACAGTGCGTTCGGTAGCACCGTGACGTGGGCATATTACCCCTCGGCCTCGCTCTCGTGGGTTGCGTCGGAAGAATCATTCATCCGCGATCACGCGCCGTCATGGCTCGACCAGCTCCGCCTGCGCGCCGCGTACGGACAGTCCGGCCAACGTCCGGCATTCCGTCAGGCCGAGACCTATCTCAACTCTGCGGCCGTGGCGCAGGGCTCGAGCGAATCGCCGGCCGTCGTCATCGGCGGCACGGGCAACGTCGGCCTCTCGCCGGAAATCTCGGTGGAGGGCGAAGGCGGCGTCGACGCCAGCTTCTTCAACAACAAGCTCAGTGCGCAGTACACGTACTACCACAAGATCACGCGCGATGCGCTGATCGCCGCCGTGCTCGCGCCGTCGCTCGGCGTCAGCAGCTCGCAGTTCGTGAACCTGGGTCGCGTGCTCAACGCCGGACACGAGCTCACGCTGAACGTGACCGCGCTCGACATGCGCAGGGGGCCGCGGCTCGACATCAGCTTCGCCGCCTCGACCAACACCAACAAGCTGGTCGACCTCGGCGGACAGCCGGCGATCTTCTTCAATCCGCAGCGCCACTTTCAAGGCTACCCGCTCGGCGCGTACTTCCAGCAGAAGTACACGTACAAGGACGCGAACAACGATCACATCATCAGCCGCAGCGAGATCACGTACGGCGACACGGCGACAGCATCCGAGTTCATTGGTCCGGTGCTGCCGACCCGCCAGCTCGCAATCACGCCAACGCTCAAGTACCGGGCGATCCAGATCGGCGCGTTGTTCGACATCCGCGCCGGGAACTACCTCTACAACGACACCGAGGAGTTCCGCTGCACGTCGTCCGCATTCTCGAACTGCAAGTCCGTGAGCGACAGCACCGCATCGCTGGACGAGCAGGCCGCGGCGGTCGCGAAGGCCGCCAACGGAACGAGCTACGGCTACATCCAGCCGGCCGGCTTCACCAAGCTGCGCGAGCTCTCGGCCACGATCAACCTGCCGTCGCGCTTCGCGTCGCGCGCGAACTTCAGCAACGTCGCGTTTACGATCGCCGGCCACAACCTCAAGACGTGGACGAAATACAAGGGGTACGATCCGGAAGTGCAGGGCACGTCGGGCACGACGGCCAACTTCACGACGGTCGACTTCCTCACACAGCCGCCGCTCCGCACCTGGACCGCGCGCCTCGACTTCACTTTCTGATGAATAGACTCATGAACGACACCAGCCGCAGCGCGCGCGTCGCCCGCTGCTTCGTTGCCGGCGTCGCCGCACTGAGCGGCATCGCGCTGGGCGCGTGCAGTGTGGACAGAGCTCTCGCCGTCTCCGACGTCGACGTCGCGACGGTCGACAACCTCAACTCCGCCGCCGGCCTGCCGGTGCTGTACGGCGGCGGCCTGTCGGATTTCCAGCAGGCGCTCACCGGCACCGACGCCGCCATCACCATGCCCGGTCTGCTGACCGACGAGCTGCGCGACATCGACACCTTCCCTACGCGCATCGAAGTGGACCAGCGGAACACCCAGCTCACCAATGGAACGGTGCAGACCTGGTATCGCCAGATGCACAAGGCGCGCGCGTCGCTGGAGCGCGCCATCACCGCGTTCGGCAAGTTCGGCCCAACCGACACGCGGCTCGCCGAGTCGCACGCCGTGGACGGCTTCGTGTACGCGATGTTCGCCGAGGATTTCTGCAACGGCGTTCCGTACAGCACCTTCAGCGGTGCGGCCATCTACGGCGGTCCGAACAGCGGGATGTCGTCGCTCAAGATCGCGGTGTCGCAGTTCGACTCTGCGCTCGCTCTCGCGCCGTCGGGAACGAACCACTACCTGGCGGAGATCGGCAAGGCGCGCGCGCTGCTCGACATGAACCAGCCCGCCCAGGCCGCCGCCGCGGTCGCGGACGTGCCAGTGACGTTTCAATATCTGGTATACAACTCTACTAATACGCCGAACGAGCAGAGCGGCTTGTACACCAACATTGGACCGCCGAGCAAGCGGTTCGCCATCGCCGACAACGACGGCAAGAACGGTCTGTTCTTTCGGACGGAGGGGCAGGACTCGAGCTCGAAGACCAACCCGACCAAGGCCGGTGACACGCGGGTGCGGTACTACTTGCTGGGCAACGGACAGGACGGCAAGTCGCCCGCATACTATGAGCTCAAGTCGCCCGACTACACGGCGAAGGTCGTTCTCGCCGACGGTATCGAGGCGCAGTTGATCATCGCCGAGGCACAGCTCGCCGCCGGTAACCCGGCGTGGCTGGCAACGCTGAACGCACTTCGTGGCAACTCGACGTTGTTGAACACGGCGCCATACACGAACATCGGCCAGAGTGCGGGCAAGACGCTGCCGGCGCTGGTGGATCCGGGCACGAAATCGGCGCAGGTGGACATGCTCTTCCACGAGCGCGCGTTCTGGATGTTCCTCACCGGCCATCGGCTCGGCGACATGCGCCGGTTGGTGTGGCAGTACGGTCGCGATGCGGAAACTGTATTTCCGACTGGTACGTACCAGGGCGCCGCGGGTGGCCTGATCGGGAAGGACACGAACTTCCCGATCACGGTGGACGAGAACAACAACCCGAAGGCGTCGGCGTGCACGGATCGGAGCGCGAACTTCGGGACGTGATGCGGTAGCGTTGCGAGCAGGGTGGGGATGAACGAGAGCCCGCCAGCGTCGTTGGACGCCGGCGGGCTGTTTCATTCGCCTACAGCAGCCGGCGCGCGGCGACGAAATACTGCACGAACCACTCGCCGCCGGTATTGAGGTCGGTGTACCCCACGCCACCGACCGCGCTCGACGCATGAAGGATTCGTCCGTTGCCGGCGTAGATCGCGACGTGCGAGATCGCCTGGCCCGGCTCGGCGAAGAGCATGATGTCGCCAGGGATCAATGCGCGAAAATCCCGCGCGACCGCCGTGCCGGACCGCACCTGCTCGCGCGCCGTCCTCGGCAGCGCGATCCCGTATTTCGCGAATACGAACTTCGTGAAGCCGGAGCAGTCGAATCCTTCGCTTGGCGTGTTGCCACCCCAGACGTACTTCACCCCGACGTATGCGTCCGCCGTGTGAAGTACGTGCGCCGCCGCTGACGACGGTGCAGGCGACTCCGGAATTCGCGCGCGCGTCCGCGCGGTGCCGCCGCTACCACCGCCGCCGCCATCGGCGGATCGTGGAATGTTCGCGACGACCGTCGCGAGAATGCTGCCTGGCGACACGCCGAGCCCTGTCGTCGCACACCCCGCGACGGGCATGAGGGACAGGGTGGTGATCGCGCGAACTCGAAAGACGGAGCGCCTACTCATGCCGCGGTACAAGGCACCATTGGCGCCAAGTGTTTGTCGATCGACAACCGCTTGGCGCGCAACGGCTTGGAAACACGCACGGTGCCGGTGCCGACCGCTTCGTGTCCGCAATCGGCGACAGATCAGTGGCGCGGAGGAGGACAGAGTTTGATCACACCGTGGCCTGCGGCTGCCAGAGTTCCCGAATCTCCGCGGGAAGCGCCTGCCGCACGTCCGCTATCTCACCCTCGCTGATCCTGTGCGACAGCACGCCGAACACGGCGCTCGCGACGGACTCGGCGTCGTCGGTGCCGAACACCAGCGCGATGCGCGCCAGGAACTCCTCGCGATGCCGCACGGCCGACGGCGGAGTGTCGCCCGGATTCCATCCCTCGTAGTAGATGCCGCGCACGAGCATCGGGAGCTGCGCGCCGCGCTGGGCCACCTCGTCCACGGTGAGCCGGTCGCGCAACGCGTGAAGCGTCGTGCGTAACGCGAGATATGCGCGCTCGCGCTCAGCCCACCCGAGTGAAGACATGATATCCTTCAGCCAGCCATTCGCTTTCTGGACCGTGGTGTCGAATACTTCGAGTCCGTTTGCGCTCATGATGCATCTCCCCGCCAGCGAGCTCCCAGACGATCGCGGCGACGGGTGTCGCCGAACTGGGGAGGGGGGCGGCTGCATCGCGCATGCCGCAACGTCAAACGCCCGCACTCTCACGCGGGCGATCGACGTTCTGATTCGACGGCGTCCCCGGCGGATTCAGCGCCGAGCCCGCCGTCGGTCCGGTTGATCCAGCGCACTTCGCTGCTAATTAGGATTATGCTATTAGAATTCGTGAATCAGCCCTCAACCCACGATCAGCGACGCGTGGCTCGAGCCCTACCGCCGCCTCCGGCGCGGCAAGCTCAAATCGCTGCAGCGCCACCGCGACAAGCACGGCTGCCCTTCGCTCACACCCAGGGAGACCGTCCGTTGCATTCATTCCGTGAGAGTCTATATAGTGGATCTTGACAGGTGACCAAACAGTCACCTATTATTCGGCCCATGACAGACGACGACCGCGTGTTCAAGGCGCTCGCCGACCCTACGCGACGATTCCTCCTCGACCGGCTCTTCGAGCGCAGCGGCCGCACGCTCACGGAGCTGGAATCCGATCTGGAGATGACGCGCTTCGGTGTCATGAAGCATCTCCGCATCCTCGAGGATGCGGGGTTGGTGGTGAGCCGTAAGGAGGGCCGAGAGAAGCTGCACTTCCTCAACGTCGTCCCGATCCGGCTCGTCCACGACCGATGGATCGACAAGTTCACGGAGCGCCGCGTATCGGCACTCACCGATCTGAAGCGCCAACTAGAGGAGGACTCGGCATGACGAGCACCGCAGCGAACAACGCCGGCAGAGCCGGTAACATCGGCGGCACGAGCGACACGACGCAGATCTATCGCATCTTCATCAAGGCGACTCCGCAGGCCATCTGGGACGCGATCACGAAACCGGAATGGACGCAGCGCTTCGGCTACGGGTTGCGCGACGACTTCGATCTCCGCCCCGGCGGCAAGTATCGAGGATTCGCCAATGAGGGAATGCTCGCGATGGGGATGCCGGAAGTCGCGGTCGACGGCGAAGTCATCGAATCCGATCCGCCGCGCAAGCTCGTCGTGACGTGGCGCATGGCGATGGATCCGCGGATGGCCGCCGAGGGCTTCACGCGTCTCACGTATGAGATCAATGAAGGGAGAGACGGCGTGAGCCGCCTCAGCGTCATCCACGATCTCGCCGGCCGGCCTGGCCACGCCGCGATGGTCGCGGGCGATCAGCAGGGACCGGGAGCAGGCGGTGGTTGGATTTGGATTTTGAGCGATCTCAAATCGGTGTTGGAAAGCGGGAATCCGATGTCGACGAGCAAGGGGTGGTAGCAGCGAGTTAGAGGAAAGCCCGCCGGCGTCTCGTACGCCGGCGGGCTGTGTGTTTCCATGACGACCGTTCAGTGCACCCGCGATCCGATCACACAGCGGAACCCGGCATTCGGCAAGTCCGCCGGCGACACGGCTGCATTCAAATAGCCGCTGCGCGACCGACCGGCGTGCGACGGCGGTCCCTCGGCATGGAGGCAGCCGGCCGCTGGGACACTGAGCTGTTGCACGCTGTTGAAAAGGCGATTTGGAATCGTGCCCTGATCCACACGAAACCCGTACGAATTCATAGGCCCTCGCGGCGCCGTTTTCGGTTAAGCTCTACCTCTGCCGTTGCCACCACTTTCTGGAGCTCCGATCCATGAAGACAACTCGCATTCTCCTGCTGGCAATCGCCCTTCCGCTCGGCGTTGCCGCGGCGCAAGCGCCGATCACCAATCCGGTCGCGACAGCCTTTCGCAACCGGACGACGGCTCTTCGCCGCAACATCGCCCAGGCGTTCGACTCCATCCCCGAGTCGAAGTTCGGATACAAGCCCACGCCGGCGCAGTTGAGCTTCGGCTACATCGCCCAGCACGTCGCCTCCGACAATTATTTCTTCTGCAACAACTTCGGCGACAAGAAGGCGACGCTGTCGAGCGAGGAGACCACCACGCCGGACTCGATCAAGGCGAAGTGGCCGAAGGACAAGCTGGTCGCGAACCTGAAGGCGTCGATCGCCTTCTGCGACGACGCAATGGGTCAGCTCGACGACGCGAAGGTCGCCGAAGTGATCACCGTGCCCGGTCCCAATGGCACCACGCGACAGGCGGGGCGCGCCACCTACGTCCTCGGCCACGCGATCGATCTCGCCGATCACTACAGCCAGCTGGCGAATTACATGCGGCTCAACGGCATGGTGCCGCCAAGCGCGCTGCCGCGGCCGGGCCGGGGTGGGAACTAGATCGGTCGAAAATGAACGGTGAGCAACGGTGAAACCACAAAGGCCCGCCGAGAGTCGCGACTCTCGGCGGGCCTTTGCGTTCAGGTCGTGGTGCCGACCTCTCTCATCACAACGTATTGAGAATGGCGGTGATCGGGTCGGTGATCGCCTTCGCCTGCGCGGCGCTCAAACGGCCCGAGTGAACGAGGGCATTCGTCTTGTTCACCGCCGCACCGAGCTGTCCCTTCGCAGCGCTCGTCTTGCCGTTTGTCAGCGACGTCACCGCCTGCGACAACGACGTGGTGATGGGGCCCGCGTCGCTCGCGCTCAACGCACCGCTGGAGACGAGCGAGCTCACGGTCGTGATCACGGCCTGCGTTTGCCCTTGCGGCGTCGGCGGCGTGCAGCCCTCGAACTCCACGACATAGCCGTCCAGGTCCGAGCCGCCCGCCGGATAGTCGACGAACAGCGCGCCGCTCGTGCCGAGATTCACATAAATCGCATCCTCGAACAAAGCGCCGTATGCGTTGCTTGGCGAGTTGTTGGGCTCACCGCCGCGCCAGTTGGCGTAGGTCCAGTTTTCGCCCGTCGTCCACGTCCACCCGTCGGTGGTGCTCGGAGTCCAGCCATACTTTCGCCCAGCAACCCACCACCCGCCTTCGTCGCCTAGGCTGCCGATGAACGCGCCTTCTTCGGCCGAGGTGATCGAAGCGAGATGTGCCGACGTGCACCCGGCGATGGACTGTGCGCTCGCAGCAGCGTCGGCATTGAACCAGTTGGTCCCACCCGTCACGCGGACGACCTGGTAATAGTGATTGCTCGCCGGATCGACGGCGGGGGTGCTGACGATCGTGCGATTCGGGGCCCGGGGCGTGAGCCCCCGTTCCGGCACCGTAAGCGTGGTTGCGCTCTCGCACCCCACAAGTGTGGCAATTGTCAGAGCAGCGGCGACCGAGCGCGCGAAGGGCATGGGGAAGCTCCGGGAGGGGCGGGGAGGAGAAGACAAGAAGGAGGGCAGAACTGGCGCAGAAAAGTGGAGGCCCCGGAGCGGCAGCGATAGCATCCAGTGTTCTTCTTTGTGTAACGCGATACACGCCGAGCTTCGCTGGGCGGAGCTGGCCGACAGAAACGTTCCATTTGCATTCGCTACTCGCCGCGGAGCACCACAGCGGGATGCGTACGCGCCGCTCGGCGGGCGGGGAGGTGCGTCGCGAACAGCGTTACCACGACGAGCAATGCCGTCGCGAGCCCGAACTCCGCGACGCTGTTCGGCTTCACCACATTATAGACGGCCGCGCAGAAACTTCGTCGCGCCGAGCGCCAGCCGAATGCCGAACTCTCGCATCCGTCCGGACGTTCTACCAGACGCCAGGAATCAGCCGATGGGGCACGCGCAACATGTACGCGTGGTAACCAGGCAACTCGCGTTCGAGAAAGCGCTCCTCCAAGCAGAGTCGGACGACCATGAACGCGAGCGGGATGCCGACGACTAGGACCGCAAGGTAGGACTCGAGCCACAACCCGAGGCCGACGAGGATCAGCGGATCCGCGGCGTAGAACGGATGACGAATGACGCCGTACACGCCCGAGTCGACAAGCGCATGCGCGCGCTCACGCTGCAGGCGCACGACCGGGACGGCGAAAGCGTTCGCGCGGAGCGCCAGGCTCTTGAGACCCCACCCTAGCGCGAACAGCACGAGGCCGAGGTCCCTGAGCAGCGGCGCAGGCCGAGGGAGCGCGTGCCAGCGGAACGCATCGAGTGCAGCGACCATCGGAAGTCCGAGTATCCCTGTCGACAGTACCGCGATCAAGAGGAGCCGGTCGGCCCAGGGCTGATCGGCGTGGATCGGCAACTTGGCGCGGTCGTGAAGCAGGCCAGGGTTGACGCGGTACACGGCCCAGGCGCCGACGGCCCTGACGAATAGCAGCACCGCCAGCAGCACCCAGGCACTCTCCCACGCGAGAGTTCGGGCCGTCACGAACATGACGATCCCGACTAGCGTTGCGTCCGCGATAAGCCGGGCCATGATTCTGTGCATGGGAAGTGCGACGGTTGGTAGAACTACGCGGCTCATCGGCGTACCGCGCGTGAGCTCAGTTGCAGCGTTCGTTAAGCGCCCGCCTCACGATCGGGATCTCGGGTCAGTGCTGCCTTGCCGAGACAGACGAGCGTCCACACCGCCGCCATGGTCATTCCGAGAGCCGACCCGAACCAGATCCCCATGAGAATCATCCCGTGAGTGGACGTATCGCCGAATCTCTGGGAGCGGTCGAAAGCGACAGCGGTAACACCAAAGCAGCATTGATGTCCGTTGGGCCTCTAACGCTCAAGTTCAACACTCTGGGAAGGCTCGACATCGATCCGCACGGCGCGCAGTTCCGCGTCGTAGAGGTTAACGGACTCGAAAACAGCGAGCTACGGCTCGGCATATTCGAGCAACTCGAACGATGGGAGAGGAAAGCGTCTTACAGGTGTCGCAGATTCGTGTCGAGGCCGAATGCCGCGATCATTGGCCGGCGAGCGGTTGCCAAAGTTCTACCTTGTTTCCTTCGGGATCGATGACCCAGCCAAACTTTCCGTACTCGGAATCGTCGACCTTCTCGAGAACGTTGCAGCCTTCTTCACGCAAGGCTTTGATCAGGGCGTGGAGATCCTCCACCCGGTAGTTGACCATGAATGTTGCCGTGCTGGGCGCAAACTGGTCACTTTGCGCCGAAGCAATTGACCAGGCGGTCGTTCCGGCAAACGGCTTACCTTCACCGTCGGTCCACGTGAAGGCCGCGCCACCCCATTCTTGGACGTCGATTCCAAGGTGCCGCTTGTACCAAGCCTGTAGTGCCGGAGCGTCTTTGGCTTTGAAGAAGATGCCGCCAATGCCAGTGACTCGCTTCATACAACCTCGGGGTCGGTCGTGGTGGGGAGAGTGTGTTCTGCGGTCTAATGCGCCTAGTTCAGCTGTGGGAGAGTCAAATAGGAGCGCATGGGGAGCATGCGCAATCCTTAGCCGGGTGGGCCGGCATGCGGCCCCCCCGTTCGAGCACAGGTCACCGTGAATACATACCAAGTTTCGCCTTTCGCTCGATGTCGGCCGCGAACGCCGGCGTCTCCAAGGCGCAGTGCACTTGCACCGGGTTCGGCACGTTCGCCGGCCGCTGTGCCGCCCGCGTAGCCAACGCGCTGTCGGCGGTCTCCACGAGAATGTCACAAACGACGCGACTGGCGACCGCAGATACGGCCTCGAGCTGCACGTCCCAGGTGACTCGCATCGACGCCGATTCGCCGGGGCTCAGCCAAATCTGCGACGCCGACGATATCATCCGCACGTGCGCCGGCGTGGCAATCTCCGCGACGTACTGGTGCGCCATGAAGTTGCCATCGATCGTCTCCACACTGACAAACACGCGTCGACCGTCGGGCAGGGCCGCCTGGACGCTCCCGTGATGTTGCGGCGCACACCGGTTGTACTCGTCAGAGGTGAGGTGCGATACCCAAGCCGCGAGGTCCACGCGCTCGAGTGGTGCGGCGACCGGCGCGGTCGCCGAGACGTGGTGCAAGACGTATCGGGGTGCGGCCGACGTCAGGGCGAGTGGCAAGCCGGGAAGTGATACGGCGAGGCTAGCCAGCATGTCACGACGGTTCATCGGTGCCCACCTCGGGGAATGTTGGGACGGCGACGCGGCTCGGTGGGCGGCATAACGCCCGAGCTGGTTGGTATGAAGTGGCTGGAACTCCGCGGTCACGTGGTGGCACGTTCGCCCCACATTACATCAACGTGCTCATCGCCGAACCGCGAGGCACACACCGGAGGGCCAGCGATGGATATCATAGGAATCGATCTCCACAAACGCGAGAGGCAATTGTGCACGTTCGCGACCAGTCGCGAGCAGTCGTGAGCAATCCCTGAGCGTCACCACGAATGCACTGGCCGTCGAACATCTTGCCGAAGCCTACCATCTCTCCGCCCGCGCACTTACGCTCGGTACGCAATACAATCGATCTCCACCCTGAGCCCTTCCCCCGGCAACCCCGCCGCCTGAATCGTCGTCCGCGCCGGCCGATGTTCCCCGAACACCCGCTCGTACACCGCGTTCATCTCCCCGAACTCGTTCATATCGAGCAGGAATACCCCGCACCGCAACACGTACTGCAGATCCGAGCCGCCAGCGCGCAGAATGGTTTGCAGATTCTTCAAGCACTGCTCCGTCTGCGCAGCCGCTCCGGCGCCGGCGAGCTTGCCGGTGGCCGGGTCAGTCGCACCCTGTCCGGACACGATGATGAGACGCTCGAATTCAATACCCGGCGAGTAGGGTCCGACGGGCTTCGGAAGATCGGGGCTATGAATGAAATGGTGGGTCATGTGAGTTTGGTGGTGGGGGAAAGAGATCCTTCGCTGCGCTCAGGATGACCGGGTATGCTCAGGATGACAAGCGACCGATGACAAAGAGGGCCGGCGCACCAGCGCCGGCCCTCTTCAATATGATAGCGCCGCAAAATCAAACCGGGAACAACATCTCGCGATACTTCGGCAACGGCCACATCTCGTCGCTGATCGAGCTCTCCAGCGCGTCGGAGCACTTGCGCACCTCGAGCATCGTGTCGGCGCCGGCGGCCGTCAGGAGCTCCGCCTGCTTCACCGGATCCTCGTGCATCCCCTCGGCCTTGTCGATCACCTTGCCGAGTGCCGTGCGATGCTTCTGCAGGTTGGCGATCAGGTCGCCGATCTTGTTCGCCGCGTCGATCGCCGGAATCGACTTGATCCCCGCGCTCTTCGCCTGGGCGGCGCCCTGCGCCAGGCTGCTCGAATACTGGAACGCCGCCGGCAGCACGAACGTGTCGACGAGCTCGCGCAGCGTGTGCAGCTCGATGAGCATGTCCTTGATGTACCGCTCGAGACGCACGTGATACCGCGAGTGCAGCTCCTCCTCGCTCAGAATGCCGAGCGACGTGAACAGGGTGTGCGACTGCTTGGTCATCAACTGCTCCAACGCTTCCGGCGTGCGGCGAAGGTTGAGCAGCTTGCGCTTGCTCGCTTCCTTCACCCACTCCTCGGAGTAGTTGTTCCCCTCGAAGCGAACGGCCGACGTCTCCTTGAAGATCGGACGCACCACCTTGAGCACGGCGTCGTCCACCTTCTTCGTCTTCTTGAGCTCCGCCTTGAGCGCGGTCGTGATCTCACCAATCGCCTCGGCCACGGCGGCGTTGAGCAGCATCACCGGAAAGGCGATCGACTGCGACGAGCCCACCGCGCGGAATTCGAACTTGTTGCCCGTGAACGCGAACGGCGACGTGCGATTTCTGTCGGTGTTGTCCTTCTCGATCTCCGGTAGGCGCGCGACGCCCAACTTGATCATTTCCTGTTCGGCGTTCGCCGTGGTTTTGCCGGCGGCGATCGCGTCGATGACCTTCGTCAGCATTCCGCCCATGAACACCGAGATGATCGCCGGCGGCGCTTCGTTCGCGCCCAGGCGATGCTCGTTGCCGCTCGTGCCGATGCCCGCGCGCAGCAGGCCCGCGTGCTTGTGCACGGCCTGCAACACCGCGGCGAGGAAGACAAGGAAGCGAATGTTCTGATGCGGAGTCTGGCCCGGCTTGAGCAGGTTGGTGCCGTCGATCTCCGGGTTGTCCGCGGCGATGCCCATGGCCCAGTTGCAATGCTTGCCGCTGCCGTTGATGCCGGCGAACGGCTTCTCGTGCAACACCGCCTGCAGGCCGTGGCGCAGCGCCACGCGGCGCAGCGTCGCCATCACGAGCTGGTTGTGATCGCTCGCGACGTCGGTCTCCTCGAACCGCGGCGCCATCTCGAACTGGCAGGGCGCTACTTCATTGTGTCGCGTGATGATCGGCACGCCCAGGCGATAGAGCTCGTACTCGACTTCGGCGATGCACGCCTGGATGCGCTCCGGAATGCCGCCGAAGTAGTGATCCTCGAGCTGCTGTCCGCGCGAGGGCGGAGCACCGAGCAGCGTGCGGCCGGCCATGACGAGGTCGGGGCGCATCGCGAAGTGCGCGCGGTCGATGAGGAAATACTCCTGCTCTGCGCCGAGCGTGGTGTAGACGCGATAGACGCCCTTGTCGCCGAGGAGCTCGAGGAGCTCGATCGACTTGGTGGAGAGCGCGTCGGAGCTGCGCAGCAGCGGAGTCGTCTCGTCGAGCGCTTCGCCGTTGTAGCCCACGAACACCGATGGGATGCAGAGCGTCTTGACGCCGGCCCACTCGGCGATGAAGACCGGGCTGGCCGGATTCCATGCCGTGTAGCCGCGCGCTTCCCACGTGGCGCGCAGTCCGCCGCTCGGGAAGCTCGACGCGTCGGGCTCGCTCTGAATGAGCTGCGATGCGCCGAACGCTTCCATTGGCTGCCCGTCGTCGAACGAGAGGAAGGCGTCGTGCTTCTCCGCCGTGAGTCCGGTCTGCGGCTGGAACCAGTGCGTGAAGTGCGTGGCGCCGTGGCCGATCGCCCATTCCTTGATCGCCTGCGCGACACGCGGCGCCACGTCGAGGTCGAGCTTCTTTCCATGCTTCACGGCGTCGACGAGCTTCGCGTAGATGTCCCGCGGAAGCTTGTCGCGCATCTGACGCACGCCGAACGTGTTGATTCCGAAGTACTCGGAGATCCGGCCCAACCCGCCCGACTCGTCGGCGGTCGGCAGGAGACGGACTTCGCGCTCGGTGATTTCCCGGATGACCGCTTTGCGCGGAGACAGGGGGGACGCGGACATGTGCTGGCGGGCCTCAGGCTATGGTTGGACGTGCTCCGGAGAAGCTCGAAATGTACTCGGATTCGTGCAGAAAATGCAATTTTTTGGCGACATTTTGCACGAACAGCGGCAATTCTTGTCGGATTGTTCCGGCAGTGATGCAGAAGAGGCGGCTGGGCGTGCCGGTTAACCTCGTTGAATGCAGCATTTTAGGGACCGCTACGAGGGGATGATTGCATCGTGTCTGAGTTGCCCGCCGCCTGCGTCCGGGCCTCGTGCTGGCCTACACAGCCGTCTGCGTCGGCGTGAGTTCCTCGATCGCCCCGAGCTTCCTCAGTCGCGGTACCTTCACGGCGATCACTCCAACCACGCCGAGCGACGCCAGCCCGCCCAGCACCACCGACGTGACCGTGCCCAGCAGCTTCGCCGCCACGCCGGATTCGAACGCCCCGAGCTCGTTCGACGAGCCGACGAAGATCGAGTTCACCGACGACACGCGTCCGAGCAGGTGTTCCGGCGTGAGCACCTGCAGGAGCGTCGAGCGAATGAGCACGCTGACGTTGTCGGCCATGCCGCTGATGCCGAGCAGCAGGAGCGAGAGCACGAAGCTCCGCGAGATGCCGAAGCCGATGATGCACAGCGCGAACGTCGCGACAGCATATAGAAGCGTCTTGCCCGCGCGCTTGAACGGCGGGCGATGTGCCAGGTACACCGACGCGATCACCGCCCCCGCTGCCGGCGCCGCGCGCAAAATGCCGAGTCCCTGCGGGCCGACGTGGAGGATCTGGTCGGCGAACACCGGCAGCAGCGCTTCGGCACCGCCGAGCAGCACCGAGAACAGGTCGAGCGTGAGCGCCGAGAGGAGCACGGACTCGCGAAAGACGAAGCGCAGTCCCAGTCGCAGGCTCTCGCCGATCGACTCGCGTGTTTCGGCCACGATGCGCGGCTCGTAGTCGATCCACCAGAAGGTGAGCAGGGCCACCATCATCATGATCGCGTCGGCCACGTAGGCGACGCGCGGCGACGTGTAGCCGTAGATCAATCCGCCGAGCGCGGGGCCGGCGACGGCGGCGGTCTGCCACGTCGACGTCCGCCACGCCACGGCGTTCGCGTACAACGGCCGCTCGATGAGCTCCGCGCCCAGTGCGTTGCGCGCCGGCTGGAGGAAGCTGCGCGCGATGCCGCTGGTGAAGATCACCGCGTAGAAGGGCCACGCGCCGTGCTTCGCGAGAAAGCCCGGAATGAGATTGAACGTGAGCAGCGTGATCGAACACAGGAAGAGCACGCCGAGCGCGGCGATGGACACGCGATGGCGGTTCAGCCGGTCGGCGATGTGCCCCGCGTACAGCGCCACCGTGATGAACGGCAGCGCTTCGGCCAATCCCATGAGCCCGAGCGACAGCGGGTCGCGCGTGATGTCGTAGATCTGCCAGGCGACGACGACGCCCTGAATCTGCGACGAGATGGTCATCGTCAGCAGCGAGACGATGAACCAGCGGTAGCTCTTTACGCGGAGTGCGGCATAGGGGTCATGGGCCACGGAGAGGGAAATGTAATGACCTCTCGCTTTTTGATTGTGAGCAGGTGTGTCATCCTGAGCGCAGCGAAGGATCCCTTTCCGTGGCGGAGAGATCCTTCGCTTCGCTCAGGATGACAATTACTTCGCTCAGGATGACAATTGCTGCGCCCCCCACGCCAACTATCTCGCCTCCTGCCGGACCAGCGCCGCCAACACACGGCGGTTCTCGTAGTCGGAGTGAATCGTGTCGGCGGCGCGCAGATAGGCTTTTCGGCCCGCGCCCGAGAGCGTCCACTTGCCGGCCACGGCGAGGAGCACGCGCGACTTCTCGTAGTCGGACGTCGAGCGCGTGATGGTCTCGAGCACCGGGATGACGTCGTCGCCCGCGAGCGCCTTGCTCTCGATCGCCGCGAGCAGCACGCGGCTGCGCTCGTAATCGGAGCTGAAGCTCCCGGCGGCGCGTACCGCGGCGGTGGCGACTTCGTTGTTCGTCGAGGACTTGGCGAACAGCGTCTGCAGCACGCGGCTCCGCTCGTAGTCGGACGACATCCGGCCCACGGCGGCGAGGTACGACGTACGCATGGCGGCGTTCTCGAGCGACGCGCGGTCGGCCACGGCGCGGAGGATGCGCGACATCTCGTAGTCGGAGCTGATGTCGCGCGACGCGACGGCGACCACCCGCTGGAACTCGACGTCGCTGAGCCGCTCGGAGTCGATGAGCCGACGGAGATACACGCTTCGCGCGTAGTCGCCGTGCATCTTTTCGACTTCGTCCAACACGGCGCGCGGTCCGCCGGCGCGCACCAGCGCCGGATACCGATACTCGACCCCCTCGGCCGAGATTCTGTCGAGCTCGATCAGGATGCCGGCGAGCCAGCGGCGGCCCTGGTCGTCCCACGGCTGGTTGTGACCGTTCACCGACCAACTCCGAACCAGTCCCCCCGAGCCGTCGTGCTCGAGTCTCAGCCGGCGGGTGGTGTTGCCGTCGACGTCGGTGACGTCGAGCCGGCCGCCGTTGGAGATTCCGACGACGTCGGTGAAGTCAGAGTTGAAGGTGACCTTGCCGTTCGCGCGAAAATCGACGCTGCACCGGTCGCCCGACCAGCTGGCGCGCCAACGCATTGTCTGGCCGTCGCGTTGCTCGTGGGAGTCCTCCATCGAGCCATTGTCGCGCTTGCAAGACGCCACTTGTCCAGTTTCCGCATCCGCTGGTCGCAGCGCGTTCGGAAGCGGGAGATTCGCCACCCAAACGCTCGCAATGGGCGCGATGATGAGGCGCGGGACGAGGAACGCGAGGCTGGCGAGCATGAGACCTCCGATGAAGTGCTAAAAATATAGCATACTGCTAAATTATTAGCACACGGTCGGTATCTGTCAAGCGCGTAGTCATTTCGAGGGTGTCGGCGGTGGCTGCAGCTACAGAACACCGGCCACCCAAAAGGGTATAACCTCTCGGACAGTGTCGACTTCAGACTGGATTGGGAGCAGGGAACATGACCGACGTGATACTCATCGATTTCGACGCGGCCGGTGGCGTCGACCTCGACCGATTGGAGCGGAGCCTCGGGCTTCGCGGCGAGCGACTCGGCGGCGGCCGATATCGCGTGACCGGAGGTGCTCAGGACCACTGGGTCGACCTCTACACCGCCGACCACCCGCGCTGCGACTGCGGCGATCACCTGTGGCGGGAGCGGATCTGCAAACACATTCTGGCCGCACTCCTGCGTGAGGGTAACGAGCGCGTCCTGACGGCGCTGCCTAGTCTCATTGCCCGAGCAAACACGGCTGCGTGAAAAAACCATTCTCGTTCGGCGTCGTGTTGCGCCGGATCAGAGAACACTTACGAACCACCACGCTCGCCGACGCCGCGATGTTCGAGCTGGCCGAGCGCGGGCATGGCTCGCTGTTCGAGCAGCTGGTGGGGTGCATCATCTCCATTCGCACGCGCGACGAGGTGTCGCTGCCGGTGGCGCTCGCGCTCCTCGAGCGCGCGCCCACACCGGCGGCGATGGTGAAGCTCGGCGCGGCGCGCATTGACCGGCTCATCCGCGCGAGCTCCTTCCATACTGCGAAGGCGCACCAGATCCTCGCGATTGCACGGCGCACCGTCGACGAGTTCGACGGCAAGCTGCCCTGCGACGCCGAGGTGCTCATGTCGTTCAAGGGCGTTGGGCCCAAGTGCGCGAATCTCGCGCTGGGCGTCGCCTGCGGCCAGGCGCGCATCGGCGTGGACATCCACGTGCATCGCGTCACGAACCGCTGGGGCGTGGTGCGCGCGCCGACGCCAGAGCAGACGATGGTGCAGCTCGAGCGCGTGCTTCCCAAGCGCTACTGGATCGAGATCAATCGCCTGCTCGTGCCGTTCGGCAAGCACGTGTGTACGGGGCGGCTGCCGAAATGCTCGACATGCCCGGTGTTGGAGTATTGCCGGCAGGTTGGCGTGGCCGCGCATCGGTGATACCTGGAGCAAAGCGATCGCGAACCATGCGAATGGAACGGCCTCGCCTACTGCGGCCGTAGCCGAATCGTGCCCTTGAACGTGCGCACCGTGATCTGCGCGTCACCGCGGCCGAGGTTGAGCCGGAGCGAATGCGGACCGGCGGCCACCGGGCGAACCTGGGTGAAGCCGTTCGCGATCTCGCCGCTCACCGTGGAGAGGTCGAACCGGCCGGAGACGGTCTTCGGCAACAGGAAATCGACGGCGCCGCCGTGGTTGGAGAATTCGAATAGCGATCCGGATGCCGGAGCGGCGGCATAGCGGATGTCGCCGGTGACGGAAGCGAACCGGCCGCGAAGGATTGTCGGCGAGGCGACGTCGAGCGAGCCGTCGATCGTGGACGCGTCGACGTCCTGCGGGCTGCCGCGAATCAGCAGATGGCCGGCGCCCGTTCGCGCGCGCACCCACGGAGTGCTGACCTCGAGATCGATGTTCCCGTTCATAGCTTCTGCCTCCACGGAGCTCGCGGCGCCGCTGACGCGGATGGTGCCCGCGACGGTGTAGTACGAGCCGGCCACATCGCTCGACGTGACGTCGCCGGTCGCCGTCTTGACGCTGATGGTGCCGCGCCGCGGATAGTAGATCACGATATTGATCGCGGCGGCCGTGCCGGCCCGTGTCGAGCCGTCGATGGACATCTTGCCCCCGTGCCGGCCGCCGCCGAACGCGATGTCGCCGCGCGATGCGTGGCCGCGAACGACCATCGAATCGAGATCCCATCCGACGATCCGAACCGAGCCGGCCGAATTGAAAAGGAAAAGCGAGGCCGTAGGCTCGAGGCCAAGCGCGATCAGCACCGGACCGTCGGACGGCGATTGCGCGAGGGCCCGCGAAGCGACGAGCACGAGACAGCAGATGAGAGTTTTCATATCAACCGGCGTTGCTCGCGCGTTTCAACAGCTCGACCTTCTGGCGGTACGACGAAGCGAGCAGCCGTCGCAGCGCCGGATTGTTCGGGTCGCGCACGAGCGCGTCCTTGACCTCGGCGATGGCCTGATCGACGACGCGCAGGTCGCGGTCGATCGACGCGCTCGTCTGCGGGCGCATCATGGCGCGCCGCATCTGCAGCTCGTTCAGCAGGGTGTTTGCTTCCTGCTCGTAGGCGCTCGTCGAGTCGGCGACGTTGATGAGTCCGGGTTCGCTGTCGGCCGGTGCGATGCGCGCAGCGCCGGCGCGGAGGTACTGCAGCTGCGGCACGGAATACATGAAGATCAAACCGGCGGCGACCACTCCGACGGCAACCCACAGCCTCTTTCGCTGGACCCGCGGCGAGCTAGCCGCCGGCTGGGCCTCGATCGGAATCACCTTCGATGCCTCGATCCGCGACTGAATATCCGGCCACAGATCGTCCAACTCTTCCGCCGGGGCTGGCGCGTGAATGCGTGTCATGAGCGTTCTCAAACTGGCTACGTCGACGGCGCACGCGCCGCACTCCGCCATGTGCGTCTCGGCGTCGTGCATCTGCTCCGCGGCGAGCGTGCCGTCGGCCGCGCCCTGTCGTTCGCCTTCGGTGAGGTGTCGTGTCGTCGTCATAGGTCCAGCAACCTCGTGAGGGCGCGGCGTGCTCGCCACAGCTGGGCGCGCGCCGTTCCGGCCGCGATCCCCGTCATCTGCGCGATCTCGTCGTGCGAGTAACCGTGCACGTCGTGAAGCACGAACACCGTGCGCGCTCCAGCCGGGAGCTGCGCGACGGCCCAGTCGATGTCCATCGCGGCGTCGAGCGTCGCGTCGGCCGACTTGCCGCCGAACGCCGCGTCATCCGAATCGTCGATCAACCGCAGCGCATCGCGCTTTGTGGTGCGCAGGTGGTTGAGCACCACGTTCACGGCGAGCCGGTGCATCCAGGTGGCTAGCGCGCTCTGTCCGCGAAAGGACTCGAGCTTTTCCCACGCGCGAACGAAGACGTCCTGCACCAGCTCGCGGGCCTCGCCATCGCTCCCGCTCATGCGCCGGCAGAGGGCGTAGATAGCCGGCGCGTGCGCGCGATAGAGCGTCTCGAACGCGGACACGTCGCCGAGCTGCGCGCGGCGGACGACGTCGTCGATGTGACCGGCGTCGCCCGCGACGGGAACGGTGTCGATTGGTCCGTCCGTTCGTGAGTGCATGTTGGCCCGAGCGCCCGGGGAGCGAGCCACCTACCGTTTTGCCGCGTCCGCGAGGAGTGCGTCGATCTCGCGCGGCGCGACCGTCCGTGGAATCTGCATCCCCGATTGTGCCACGGTAGGAATGCTCGTGCGCAATACGTTTCCCGCCTTGTCGAGCGTCACGATGGCGGTGGTCGAAAAGAGCGAGACCCGGAGGAGCCAGGTGCCGTCAGTCGGCCACTGCTTGCGGACAGCGAAGACCGCGGGGCGCGAGGTCGTGTCGATGTGGATCGCGACCGTCTTCCGCACTCCGCCGACCAAGCCCTCGGCCGTTACGATCACGTCGGAGACAGTTGGGGTGCCCTCGCGGACCATTGCGTGGATCAGGAACGCGGCGCCGCGCGCCGAGTTGTCGAACGGGTTGACGGGCGATTCGATCGAGATCCAGGGCGGCCATTTCGCGAGCGAGCGCGAGATCGGCGCGGCCACCGAGGTGGAAACGACGGCAAAGGTGAGAGCGAGCGTGGGGAACAGCGCGCGGTGAAGCATGGGACCTCCAATCAGGTGATGTCGTGATCCTCACCTGATTGGATGGTCGGCTTATGCTCGTTGCTTACGACGACTTCTTACGCGTGGACTTTTTCCGGCCGCCCTTCTTGCCCGTCTTCTTGCCCGTCTTCTTGCGCGGGACCTTGGCGCCCTTGGCGCGGGCTTCCGACAGACCAATGGCGATCGCCTGCTTGCGGTTCTTCACCGTGCCGCCTTTGCCGCCCTTTCCGCTCTTGAGCGTGCCCTTTTTCCGGCGGCGCATGGCGCTCGCGACCTTCTTGCCGGCGGCTTTGCCGTACTTACGACCGCCAGATTTCTTACGACCACTCGATTTCTTTGCAGCCATGTGTGGCTCCTGGCGCAGGTCAGTTGTCGCCCGCGAATCCCCGGTGATCGTGGGCTGGCCGGGTGCGCTTCAAGAGCCGTTCCAAACACTGCAGGCCGCCGTTTTCCGTTGATCGTTTGCCGTTATCCGTTCGGAGAACGGCAGCCTGCAATCACGATGATGGTGACGCCCCCGGCGGCGCCGGCCGTTCGTCTTTCAGCATCTGCGGCGCGTTGAACTTGGCGTAGAGCTGCGCCGCCTCCAGCACCGCCATGCAGAACCCCGCCCACGCCAGCCCGATCACCAAGCCCGCCAGCACGTCCGACGGATAGTGCACCCCGAGGTACAACCGGCTGAAACAGATCGCCCCGATCATGAGCGCCGCGATGGTCATCGTGAGCACCCGCGACGCGAGGTTCTGTTGCAACCGCGCCGCCAGGTATGCCACCGTGCCGTACACGATCACTGAGCTCATCGCGTGGCCGGATGGAAAGGACGAGCTCAGGGCGTACGTGCCCCACTCGAATACCTTGGGCCGCGGGCGATTGAAGCCCACCTTGAGCAGATTGTCGAGCACGATTCCGCCGAGCGTGGCGGCGATGAGCAGAATGGCCGAGTGGCGGTGGTGATTGAGCCAGAGGAACATGCCGGCGACGAGCACGATCATGCCGACGACCACCCCGGTGCCCAGCGACGTGATCTCGACCATGGCCGTCTGAATGGCCTTGCTCTGATGGTCCGCCATCCAGTGCATGACGGTGTCGTCGAACTGTTGGGTGCGCCCCTTCCGGACCGTGTTGGCGATCTTCGAGAAGGCGTAGGTGCCCGCGACGGCAATCCCGGCGCCCCCCAACAGGAAGATCCCGAACACCGCGTACGCGTTGCGCACGTGCCGCCGAATGAGGCGGAGGACGCCGAAAATGACGTCCCAGATGACGTGGAGATGGCCACGTGTCTGGGTCGTCGAGCGGTCGCGGCGTTCGCTATCGAGGGGTGTGGCCACGAGGGTATTCTAGTACAAGACGCGAGCCGGGGGCGGGCGGCCGTAAACGGTCGTCTTGAGGAAGCCTCTACGGGTGAATAACTTGAAGCCTCTGGTGCGGTAGCCAAGTGGTAAGGCAGCGGTCTGCAAAACCGCTATTCGCGAGTTCGATTCTCGCCCGCACCTCTGGAAGCCTCGTCTCTGAGGGACGCATAGGCACGAACGCCCCGTGACCCAGTCACGGGGCGTTCGCGTTTTTGGACTCGACCCGCCCACCGGCGCTGGAAGGGACGTGCCCCATCGCGCCGTCGCGAGCGTCGTGTGGACTCGGGACATCTCGTTCACAGCGATCTGAGCTTGACGCCAAGGGATGCGACGTGCTCCAGAAGGGCTTCGTCGGCGTGCACCCGAACTTACGACGCGTTGAGCGCCACCACCGGTGCCACGCGCATCGCGCGCCGCGCCGGAACGTAGGTCGCCGCGAGCGACACCAGCAGCAACAGCACAGCCACGCTGCCGAACGTTTGTGGGTCTGTGGTCGCCACGCCAAAGAGCTGGCTGCGCAACACGTTCGCCGTGAAGAGCGACAGCGCGAAGCCGATCGCGACACCGACGACGATCGGCGCCAGTCCGCGCCGTACCACGTGCTTCCAGATCTGCTGCGGCGTCGCGCCGAGGGCCATGCGAATGCCAATCTCCTGCGTGCGCTGCGCGACGAAGTACGACACCACTCCGTACACGCCGACCATCGCCAACACGAGGGCGATGAACCCGAGTGTGCTGAGCAGCAGCGTGCTGAATCGCGCCGCCGCCAGCGAGGTGCCGATCAGGTCGGTCATGGAGTGCGCGTCGGCGAGAGGAAGCGAATGGTCGACGGCGGCGACAACCTGCTGCAGCGGCTTCTTGAACGTCATGACGTCGACGTTCGGGTTCGCGGCGCGCATCACGACGACGAGCGAGCGTTGGATGTACGGCCATAGCACGGCCGGCGTCTGCGGAATCGGAATGTAGAATTCCGGATCGTTCGGCTTGCTCAACGCGGCGTCGTGCAGGTTGCCGACGATGCCCACCACCTCACGGAAGTCGGGAACGTCGCGCTTCTCGGCGATCGCGTCGATGCGCTTGCCGAGGATCTCGGTGAGACTCGACGTGGGCCACAGCAGGTGCGCGAGCGCTTCGTTGATGACGACCACCTTGGGTGTTCCCGCGTCGTCGCGCGTGCTCAGGCCGCGGCCCGTTCGTTTGGGAATGCTCATCACCGTGAAATACTCGGGCGACACGAGCCGCAAATTCGCTTGATGCGACGTCTCGGCGCTCACCGTTCCCTCGGCGCGTACCGACGACTGCATCGAACTGCCCGACAGCGGAACAACGGAGCCGAGCGCCGCGGAGCGAATGCCGGGAATGGCCGCGGCGTCCTGGCGAATGCGCTCGAAGGTTCGCGTGATGATGGGGGCGTCGGGATACTGGGGTGCCGGAAGCATGATGCGCGCCGCGAGCACGCCGTGCGGATCGAAGCCGGGATCGACGTGCTGCACGAGCCACGCGCTTCGAATGAGCAGACCGGCTCCGGTGAGCAGCGTCATCGCCATCGCCACTTCGGCGGCGATGAGCATGCCGCGGAGCCGGTCGCGCTGCGACCCACTCGACGACGTGCGTCCCGATTCGCGCAGCGTGCCTTGCAGCGACGGACCGGCTGCGCGCAGCGCCGGCACGAGTCCGAAGATGACGCTGCACGCGATGGCGAGCGCGAAGGTGAACGCGAGCACACGCCAGTCGATCGCGGCCTGGTCGAGTCGCGGAATGCCTTCGGGGCTGATGGCGTGTACGCCGCGCACGATCGCGTAGGCGACGCCTAGCCCGAGCACCGCGCCAGCGAATGCGAGGACGAGGCTTTCCGTCAGCAGCTGGCGGAGCAGGCGTCCACGTCCGGCGCCGAGTGCGGCGCGAATCGCCAGCTCCTTGGCGCGCGACGTTCCGCGCGACAGGAGCAGGTTCGCCACGTTGGTGCAGGCGATGAGCAACACGAAGCTCACGGCGCCGAGCAGCACGAAGAAGCGCGCGCGGTAGTCGCCGACGAACCGCTCGACGTACGGCGTGAGCGCGACGCCGTAGTCGCTGATCGGAAGCGAGCGGTCGTCGAGCCGCGCGGCGAGTCCCTGGTTCACCGTCGTAGCCTGAGCGCGCGCCTGGGCCAGCGTCACACCGGGTTTGAGACGGGCGAATGCGCCCAAGTAGTGCGCGCCCGTGCGCTCGACGTCGGCAGACGTGATGACGAGCGGCGTCCAGAGATCGTCGCCGTCCTTCGTGAGATCGAACGACGCGGGCATGACGCCGATGACCGTGTACGGCTCGCCCTCGAGACGAATGGACCGGCCGACCACGCGCTCGTCGCCGTTCATGTGGGAGATCCAGAAACGGTGGCTGAGCACGACGACGTGCGAGTTGCCCGGCGTATCGTCGGTCGCCGCGAAGGTGCGGCCAAGTAGGGGATGGACGCCGAACACCGCGAAGTAGTCGTGGGTGACACGACTGCCGGCGATCATCTCCGGAACGTCGCTCGAGAGCGTGGCACCGGACTGCAGTGTGCCGACGGCGATGTGCGCGAAGCCCGCCGCGTGATCGCGAAACTCCACGTACTCGGCGGGCGACAGTGCGTCCGCTTCGCCCTTTCGCGTACGCTGGACCGCGACGACGCGCTCGGGATTCGGGAACGGGAGCGGCCGCAACACCACCGCGTACAGCGCGCTGAACACCGCGGCGGTTGCGCCGACGCCCAGGGCGAGCGTGAGGACCGCGACGGCGGTGAACGAGCGCGCGCGGGCGAGCTGTCTGATCGCGAATGAAACGTCCTGCCGCAGCTCGGTGCGCAGCTCGGCGCGGTTGGCGTTGCGATCTCGCGCGCGCGCGAGCTGCTCGCACTGCGCGGTGACTGTCTCGACGTTGCCGAAGCGGCGCGCGGCTTCGGCGCGTGCCTGCTCGCGCGTCATTCCTGCCTCCATCAATTCGCGGACGGTCATGTCGAAATGGAACGCGAGCTCGGCGTCGACTTCCTGTTCGACGGCGACACGCCAGAAGGGAGACCTGCGCTTTCCCGCGGGCTTCACGGCGCTACGCTGGAAGCAGCAGCGGTGCGACGAGATTCACGAACGACGCGAACTCCTCGGCTTCGGCACGGAGCTGGAGCCGGCCCTTGGCGGTGAGACTGTAGACCTTGGCTTTGCGGCCGAGGTCCGAGGTTCCCCAGTCGGCGTCGATCCAACCGTCGCGCTCCATGCGGTAGAGGGCGGGATACACGGAGCCCTCCTCGACGGGGAGCTCGTTGCGCGTCTGCTCGCGGAGCCAGCGCACGATTCCGTAGCCGTGCCGCGGGCCGAAGGAGAGGGTCTTGAGGACCAGTGCGTCGAGGGTGCCGTGGAGGCGATCGGTGGGGCCGGGCATAGATGGCGGTGTCGGGTGACTCAACAGCCTAGGTGGCTAGGCTATAATGCGATATCGTACCCTAGGTGTCAAGGTATATTTGACCGGGTCTTGCATTGCGACCGATCGGTTTCTTATTCTTCGAGACCAATTAGTCGCAAACGTTCAGGAGGCGCTATGCGCCGCGTCATGACGAAGGGCGAGGAAACGCGCGAGCGCATCATCGCCAGCGCGGCGCCGGTGTTCAACACGCGCGGTTACGCCGGCACCACGATGGCCGATCTGATGGCCGCGTCGGGGCTGGAGAAGGGCGGCATCTACCGGCACTTCGAGAGCAAGGACGAGCTGGCGCTCGCGGCGTTCGACCATGCGTGGGCGGCGTCGCGCGACCGCGTGCAGTCGTACGTCAACGTCGAAACGACCTCGGTAGGACGACTGATCGCCGTCGCTCGCGGCATGGCGAGCCTTGGCGACGATCCGCCAATCGCGGGCGGATGTCCGTTGCTCAATACGGCAACGGAGTCGGATAGCGCGGAAGGCGACACGTACGACGCGCTTCGCGAACGCAGCCGCCGCGGCCTTCGCGCGCTGATCGCGTTCACGCGAAAGCTCATTCAGGCGGGTATGACGAGCGGCGAGCTCCACGCGCATCTCGACGCCGAGGCGGAAGCCAACGTCATCATGGCGACGCTCGAAGGAGGGGTGATGCTGTCGATGTTGTATGGCGACGGGAGTTATGCCAGCCAAGCGGCGCAGCACGTGACGACGCACGTGCGGTCGATGGCGCGCTAGGGAGTGCAGCTCATGCCCATACGTTCGCGCACGCGCTGACTAGGGCTTCAACCGCCAAAAGTCATCCGTCAATCCGACACTGTCGAGCACCGTTTGCGCTTCATCTGCTGCGCGCGGCCGCCACGAAGCTTCGCGGCGGTCCACGTACCAGGCTTTCGACAAGCGCCAGGTTTGCTCGAGCGACAGCACGTAGCCGCGCGGTTTCTTGTTCGCTGCGAGCCATGCATCCAGGTGTTCTTCCGACCGGAAGAAGAGCATGGTGCTTCACGTGAAGCCGATGTCGTCGTACCACCGGCGCGCGGGCAGCAGGATGTGAACGAGGCCGTCCGACGACCGCGGGCCGTCGCGTGCGTCGACGTCGATCTCGACGTGTTCATTGCAATCGGCGCACATGGCATCGATGCGAACGGACTCCGACAGGAACGCGGGAATTCCGAACATGTCCCAGGCGCAGTTGGCCCACCACGAGGCGCGTGCGCCATGTACGCGGAAGCGTGTCGAAACCGCCGAGAAAGGCGCGGCCATCCAGATTTCGCGCGACGCCGGGTGCAGGATCACCGCGCGCGATTTGCCGAGTGCCACGAGAGCTTCTCGCGCATCGTCGGGCGTGGTGCCGAAGTGCGAGGCGATCGCGTCGGACGTCGGTGCCGCGCCGTGGTCGGCGAGCTGCGCGTAGATGAAGATGCGGAGCTGGTCTAGTTCCATCGCTCGCTTCGTTCGTGCGGGATGACCATCGTATCAGTTCCACCGCTCAATCGAATCGTGCAGCATCCGAAGCTGCCGCGCGAGACGATTGACGCGCGTACGCACGGCGGGAGACACGCTTTCATTGGGCATGGCGACCGTGCCCACGGCGGGAAACGGCGCGGGAGGTCGGCCATTGGTCACCGCCTCGGCCAGATCATCGAGTATCTGGTCGGCCGAGCCGGCGAAGGCGGCGAGCGATGCAGGCGGCGTCCGTCCGCCGGCGTTCGCGGTAAGCGCGAGCGCCGCGGTAGACGCGGCGAAGCGGCGCGTGTACGTGAGGAACGCCATGATCGGTTCGAGACGCTCGGCAGGGCCGGAGTACTCGCCGAGCAGACGTTGAAAGGATTCCTCGGCGTTGCTCGCGGCGAGGGCGATGTCGCGGCGCGCGTCGCGCAGCACGCCGGCGGGGAGCTCGGTGTCGCTCGTCGCCACGCGAATCGCGAGGCGGAGAAACTCCCTGCTCGCACGCAGCGCGGCCGCGGCGTGCTCAGGAAGGCGCTTCCATTCCTCCGACGGCCAGAGCAGGCGCGACCCGGCGAGCGCCAACGCACCGCCGATGAGCGTATTGGTAATTCGAATGCCGGCGAGATGCCAATCGCCGATGCTCGATTCGGCGAGCAGCACGAACGCCGGCGCCCCGAACACCGCGTACGCGCCGTAGTTGAGCGGCAGCAGCGCGACGCAGAGCGCCGTGAAGATGGCGATGAGAATGAGGACCGCGGCGAAGTTGTGAAAGAGCGCGCTCAATCCTGCCGCGACCACTCCGCCGAGTATCGTGCCGAAGACGCGTTGGAGCGCTTTCTGGGTGGTCGCGCCGCTGTACGGCTGGAGGATGACCACCGCCGTGAGCGTGACCCAGTAGCCGTGATCGAGATGGAGCAGGCCTGTCACGAGCACCGCGGTGCTCGTGACGATCGCGATGCGCAGCGCGTGCTGGAGGACGACCGAATCGGCGCGCGCGACGGCGCGGAGGGAGAAGAGTCGCAGGCGGGGCGCGCGGAGCTCGCCGACGGAGATGAGCTCCTCGTCTTCCGTCGATTGGCCGCCGCTGTTGAGCGTGGCGACCGTGGCGCTGGCGGCGACGGCGTAGTCGGCCATGCGGTCGAGCAGGGCGGCGACCGGTTCGTAGCGCGGATCCCCGGAGCTACGCAGTGCGGCGCCGCTCCATTCCACGGGAACGCGCCGGTCGTCGTCCTCCGACTCGATCTCCTCGGCGATTGCGCGCACGGTGTTGGCGATGGCCCTCAGCGTATCGAGGAAGGTGCGCTGCTCCGGCGCGTCCGGCGCGCCCGTGGGCAAGACGTCGACGACATCCATGAGCGCGATGAGATGGGCGTAGAGCTGGTCGGCGAGCTCGTGGAGCATGAGCAGTCGTTCGCCACGGCCGGTCTCGCCGGAGCGGCCGCGGCGAGAGACGGCGAGGGAGCTCCGCGCCGCCTCGATCGCCATGCGCGTGGCGACGAGGTGTTCCTTGAACTCCCAGGTATCGTGCGGCTGCCCCAGTTCGCTCTTCGCGACGACATCGGCGAGGTACGCCACGATCTCCCGGTAGCATGCCGCGACGCTCAACCGCACAGGGCGGTAGGGGCGGAGCGGCCACACGACGATCGCGATCAGAAGCGCCCAGAGTCCACCGATCAGGATGTAGACCGGGCGCATGAGCGCGGCGGCGACGCTTCCGGACGGGATGGCGAGGGAGATAGCGAAGGTCACTAGGACCGTCACACCAAAGCCGGCGCCGATGTCGGGCCAGACTCGGACCATTCCGCAGGCGAAGGCGACCGCAAAGGCGACGGGGACGGCCAGGAGGAAATGGCCGGACACGGCCGCTCCGATCAGCGCAACCGTCGCGCTCGCCAACGCGAGCACGGTCATGGTGATGGCCCGGGTGCGATAGGGGCCGCCGCGATCGATCAACGCGCCGTTCAAGCCGGCGAGGCTCATCCACGCTCCGCCGCCGGTTCCGAACCATCGGTCGACCAAAAGGGGAGTGACCGTGGCGACGGCGGCGCGGAATCCGGCGGCGTAGGCCGGCCGGGCCTTGGCAACCACGGAGGCGACCCGGGCGTCGTGCAGCGCGCGCTTTGTGAAGTTCGTTCGAAGCATGCTCTCCAGGCGGCCAACCCTCACGGGCAGGCGGTCTTACAACGCTCCAGCGGCCGCCCGCGTAAGCTCAAGTGGATGAACGTGGCGGCGCCTTCCGTTCGGAGGCGCCGCTTTGCTTCCCAGCCGGCCCTCGCCCACGCCGTTGCTACCAAACGACATGTGCTGGGTGGCCGTACCTTCTATAGTAAATGAGAAGCCCTCTCGGGAGTGGCCGCATGGAATCGGCCCAGGCATCCGCGCCGCAGCGCGAATTTCTCCGCCCCGTCCTGCTATCGGACGCGGCGGTCGAAGAGCAGCGCATCATCGAGTCGATTCGTGACGGCAACACCGCGGCGTTCGGACAGCTCATCGAACGCTATCTTCCCCGCGCGCTCGGCCTCGCCATGCGAATTCTTCGCCATCACGAAGATGCCGAAGATTTGGTCCAGGACGCCTTCCTGTCGGCGCTCAAGCACATCGACGACTTCGATCCGGCGCGACCCTTCTGGCCGTGGATGTCGCGAATCATCGTGAACCGCGGGCTCGACCTGTCGGCCGCGCGCTCCATTCGCTCTACGGAAATCCTCGGCGACTACGTGGCGGATCGAGGCAGCTCGCCGGCGATGGACGCCGAGCGGTCGGACATCTTCGCGCACGTGCGCGTGGCGATGTTGGCGCTGCCGCCGCGCCGCCGATTGGTGATCGAGCTGTTCGAGCTGGAAGGATTCTCGATCGCCGAGATCGCGCGGCTGCTCGATTCCGCGCCGTCGACGATTCGCTGGCACCTGCACGTGGCGCGGCATCAGTTGCGCGGCGCGCTGGCGCATCTGCACGGAGCGAGCGCGTGAGCTCGGCGGACCCGCGCCGCGACGAAGCGCTCGCGCACGTGCTGCGCGAGAGTCGTCTGTCGGCACCGGTGACGCCGGCTCGTGTGCGCGCGCTGAGCGAGCGCATCGCTGCCGCCGCGGCGCCGTTGCTCGCCGAGCGGGCCGGGGCGGGCGAGGTTCGCCAGCGCACGGTGTGGGATTATGCCGCGAGCTGGTCGGGCGTGTTGCTGCCGGCGGGTGTGTTGACCGCGCTGGCGGCCGGACTCTGTCTGTTCGTGTTGTCGGCGCAGCGTGAGCCGTCGGCGCCGAAGTTGTCGCGGTCGCGCATCGCGCTCATGGGCGCGGCGACCAACCGCGTATCGTCGCAGAATCTCATCGACTTCCTCGTCGCGAGCGATCCGGTCGCGGCGCGCGGGAGCGTGCGATGAACGAGCCGAACGCGAGGCAGTCCTCGTCGAGGGCAAAGGCGATCGGCGTGCTCGTGGCGCTCGTGCTGTCGAGCGGCATTGCCGGTGCGGCGATCGACCGCGCCGTGGTTCGCGCCGAGCGGCGCGACACGCTGTCCGACACCGCGTTCCATCCGTTGTCGTCGATGCTGCGGTCCCCCACCGCGGCCGATCGGCTGTTGTTCCGCGAGCAGCTGAAGCGCGCGCTCAACTTGTCGGCGAGCCAGGACAGCGCAATCGAGCGCGTGATGTCCGAGCGGGCCGGCCAGTTCAGCGCATTGCGCGACGAGCTGCGTCCTCGCGTGGATCACCTCGTGACCGACTTCCGCGCGGACATCGAGAAAGTTCTGACCGACCGTCAGCGCGACGAGTTCCGCCGGCTGCAGCAGCGCGGCCGCGAACAACTCGTGTCGAACGGGCAAGCTCCCTAACACTCCCCACCATGTCCTCTCGTTCCATTCCGGTCGTACTCATTGCGACGGCGCTCGTCGTCGCGTGCCAGAGCAAGTCCGCCAGCACCACCGTACTGCCCACGACGAGCGTGACGCGCGGCGACATCAACGTGCGTGTGCAGGCCACGGGCGTCCTCGAGCCGATCAATCCGGTCGATGTGAAATCGAAGGCGTCGGGCCAGATCATCCAAATGCCCGTGGAAGTCGGCGCGTTGGTGAAGCGCGGCGATCTCTTGGCGCAGGTGGATCCGCGGGACGTGAAGAACCAGTACGACCAGGCGATGGGCGACGACCTCGTGTCGACGGCGGCCCTCCAGACCGCGATGAGGGATCGTGCGCGCAAGGACTCGCTGTTCGCCCGTCACGTGATCACGATTTCCGAGCACGACAGCACGAAGTCGGCGATCGCCGCGGCGATCTCCAACATGATTGGGTCGCGTTCGGCGCTCGATCTCGCGCGGCAGAAGCTGGAAGACGCGACGGTCCGCGCACCCATCGTGGGTACGATCGTGAGCCGCCCGGTGACCAACGGCATGCTCATCACGTCGGCGACGTCGGCGAACGGCGGCACCACGCTCATGACCGTGGCCGATCTCGGCCGCGTGCGCATGCGCGTGACGATCGACGAAGTGGAGATGGCGAACGTGCGCGTGGGGCTGCCGGCAAGCGTGGCGGTGGACGCGTTCCCCGACCGGACGTTCGACGGCGTGATCGAGAAGATCGAGCCGCAGGCGGTGGTGACGCAGGGCGTCACGTTCTTTCCGGTGATGGTGAACATCAGCAACAAGGACGGCGCGCTGATGCCTGGAATGAACGGCGAAGTCACGATCAAGGCGGCGGACCTGTCGAAGGTGGTGCAGATTCCAATTGACGCGATGCGGGCGACGAACGAGCTCGCGCCGGTGTCGCGCATGTTCGCGATTCCGGTCGACACGCTGACGAACCTACTGCGCCGCGATCTCGTCGCGGGTGAAGGGACGACGGGAATTCCCGGGCGGTACGTGATCGTCGCGCTGCCGAACGATGGATACGAGATGCGCCTCATCAAGGTCGGCCCCACCGACTTGCGCGTCGTGGAAGTGCTCGACGGTCTCAAGGAAGGCGAGAAGGTGGTGATGCTTGGCGCGATCATGACGTCGAGGCCGGCCGTGCCGCCGAAGTTGCAGATCGCCGAGAACATGAAGCGCGGTGCTCCCGCCACGCGGGCTGCATCGAAGCCGTGACGCGTTCGAGCATCGCGGTCGTATTGTTGGCCGGTGTGGCGTGCGCGCACGGACGTAGCGCGCCGAAGATCGAGGGAGCGGCGCCGACTCCGGCGACGTCGAGCTCGTTGTGGCGTCCGACGCCGAGCGTGGTCGAGGCAGCGCGGCGCGACACGATGGGCGTGACGCTGTCGATGACCACGCCGCGACAACTATCGCTGCCCGAAGTGGTCGACCTCGCGCTGCGCAACAGCCCGTTGACGCGCCAGTCGTGGACGCAGGCGCGCGCCGCGGCGGACGTATATGGATCGACGCAAGGGCGGCTGTTTCCAACGGTCACGGCCGGCGTGGGCTTGAATCAGACGCAGTCGCTGGCGCAGGTGGGCCGTCCGCCGATCGCGCGGGCGCAGTATGGTCCGTCGCTCAATCTCGCGTACACGGTGCTCGATTTCGGCGGCCGCTCGGGCACGATCGACGTGGCGCGGCAGACGGCGATCGCCGCCGACCTGACGCACAACGCGACAGTGGAGAATACGATTCTCCAGGTCGAAGCCGCGGCGTTCACGTATCTGTCCACGCGTGCGCAGCGCGACGGGCAGCGCTCGTCGGTGGAGCTCGCGACGGCCGCGCTCGACGCGGCGAACGAGCGGCATCGCGTGGGCCTGGCAACGATCGCGGACGTTTTGCAGGCGCGCACGGCGCGCTCGCAGGCCGAGCTGCAGTTGGAGACGCTCGAAGGATCGCTACAGATCACCCGCGGCGCGCTGGCGGTGGCGATGGGCGTGCCGGCGAACACGCCATTCGACATTCCCGACATGCCGGCGGTGGATTCCGTGCACTTCGTGACGCAGTCGGTGGACTCGCTGATCGACATGGCCGTGCGCACACGTCCGGAACTGGCGACCGCGCGTGCGCAGTCGGCGGCGGCGCAGTCGCAGATTCGTATCGCACGGTCGGCGGCGATGCCTGCGTTGGCGCTGGGCGCCACCGGCGCGTCGAACGGCTCGAACACTCCGAGCTTCTCGGGGCAGACGTACGCCCTCAGCCTCGGTGTGGCGATTCCGGTGTTCACCGGCTTCTCCACGCAGTACGACGTGCAGGCGGCGTCGGAGCAGTACCAGGCGGCGCAGGCGCGCGCCGCCGCGGCCAAGCAGCAGGTCATCCAGCAGGTGTTCACGGCGTACTACACGCTGCGTACTTCGACCGACCGGGTGCGCACGTCTCGCGACCTGCTGGCCAGCGCCACGCAATCGGAGACGGTGGCGCGCGAGCGGTATCGCGAGGGCGTGGGGAGCATCGTCGATCTGTTGATCGCCCAGAGCGCGTTGGCAAGCGCGCGGGCGCAAGAGATCGACGCGCGCTGGCAATGGCGCACGGCACTCGCCCAGTTGGCCCACGACGTCGGCGTGCTCAACGCGCGCGGCGACACGACTTTCACCAACCTCACGCCGGCACCGGATGTGAGGCCGGAACGATGAGCATTCATAAATACTGGTTTTATATACTCGCGGCCGCGGCCGCCTGCTCCAAGCCGCCGGCCCAACAGACGCCGGTGGTGCCGGTGCAGATGGCCAGCGTGACGAAGATCGCCGCGCCGCTGACGATCCAGGCCAACGGATCGGTCGAGCCGCTGCAGACGGTGGCCGTGCAGGCCCAGGTGGGCGCGACGTTGGACGCCGTGATGTTCCATGAAGGCGACGACGTGCAGGCGGGACAGGTGTTGTTCCGCCTCGACGCCCGCCCCTTCGAGGCAGCGCTTCGCCAGGCCGAAGCCGCGCTGGCACGCGACGAGGCCCAGGCGCAGAATGCGCAACGCGAGGCCGAGCGGTACAAGGCGCTCGTCGAGAAGGACTACGTCACGAAGTCGCAGGCCGATCAGGCGGTTTCCGCCGCCGCGGCCACGCAGGCGACGGTGATGTCCGACCACGCCGCGGTGGACAACGCGAAGTTGAACCTCAACTACACGACGATTCGCGCGCCGATCTCCGGCCGCACCGGGCGGCTGCTGGTGCGGCAGGGAAATCTCGTGAAGCCGAGCTCGGATCCGCTCGTCGTCATCAACCAGCTTCGGCCGATTCTCGTCCGCTTCCCCGTGCTGCAGCACGATTTCCCGGCGCTCCAACGCCGGAACGCGCGGAGCCCCGTGCCGGTTCGTGTGGTGACGGCCGACAGTGGAAAAGTAGGCGAAGTGGGCACGCTCGCCTTTCTCGACAACGCGGTGGATTCGCTCACCGGCACGGTGACGGCGAAGGCGCGCTTCGAGAACCAGACGAACGGACTGTGGCCGGGTGAATACGTGCGGGTGAGCGTGGAGCTCGACGTGCAGCCGGACGCGCTGGCAATTCCCACGCGTGCCGTGCTGGCGGGACAACAGGGGAGTTACGTGTTCGTCGTGGGGGCGGACAAGCTGGCGAAGGTGCGCCAGGTGTCGCTCGGTCGCGCCGTGGGCGATCTGACGACGATCGACAAAGGTCTCGAGGTGGGCGAGCAGGTCGTGGTCGACGGCCAGTCTCGATTGACGCCGAACGCGAAGGTGGTGGAATCGAAGGCGGCGCCCGCCCAGACCGCAACGACGCAGGGCGCGGGAGGCACGTCTCGATGAATTTCTCGGAGCTGTTCATTCGACGGCCGGTCACGACGGTACTCGTGATGACGGGGATTCTCTTCTTCGGCATCACGGCGTACCGGCGACTGCCGGTGAGCGATCTGCCGACGGTCGACTTCCCGACCATCACCGTGAGCGCGAGCCTCCCCGGCGCGAGCCCGGAGACGATGGCCTCGGCGGTCGCGACCCCGCTCGAAAAACAGTTCTCGACGATCGCCGGCATCGACAACATGACGTCGACGTCGAACCTCGGTTCGACCGGCATCACGATGCAGTTCGCGCTCGACCGCAACATCGACGCCGCCGCGCAGGACGTGCAGGCGATGATTGCCAAGACGCTGCGCGATCTGCCGAACGGCATGATTCCGCCGTCGTATCAGAAGGTGAACCCCGCCGACCAGCCGATCGTCTACTTCGCTTTCACGTCGCCGCTCATGCGGCTCTCCGATCTCGACGAGATCGCCGAGACGATGATGGCGCAGCGCATCTCGATGATCGACGGCGTGGCGCAGGTGAACGTGTTCGGCGCGCAGAAGTACGCGGTGCGGGCACAGCTCGATCCCAGCGCGCTGGCGCAGCGCAAGATCGGCATCGACGAAGTGGCGAACGCCATTACGTCGCAGAACGTCAATCTGCCCACCGGGATCCTGAACGGGCCGAACAAGACGTACACGCTGCAAGCGAACGGACAGCTCCAGGATGCAGCCGGCTTCCGGCAGATGGTCGTCGCCTATCGCAATGGCGCTCCGGTGCACCTCGGAGAGCTCGGCCGCGTGCTCGACGACGTGCAGAACAACCGCTCGGCGGCCTGGTTCGGCACGACGCGCGGAATGATCCTGGCCGTGCAAAAGCAGCCGGGCGTGAACACCGTGGCCACCGCCGACGCGGTGATCGCGCTGATCGACAAGCTCAAGACGCAGCTCCCGGCCGGCGTCGACGTCCGGTTGCTGTACAACCGCGCCGAGGTGATTCGCGAGTCGGTGCACGACGTGAAGTTCACGCTGATGCTCACGCTCGTGCTCGTCGTGCTCGTGATCTTCCTTTTCCTGCGGAACGTCTCGGCGACGCTCATTCCGAGTTTGGCGCTGCCGATCTCGGTGATCGGCACCTTCGCAGTGATGTACACGCTCGGCTACAGTCTCGACAACCTCTCGCTCATGGCGCTCACGCTCGCCGTGGGCTTCGTGGTCGACGACGCGATCGTGATGCTCGAGAACATCGTCCGCCACATGGAGATGGGAAAGCCGCCGATGCGCGCGGCCGTGGACGGCGCGGCCGAGGTGGGGTTCACGATCATCTCGATGACGATCTCGCTGACGGCGGTCTTCATCCCGATCCTGTTCCTCGGCGGAATCGTGGGCCGGTTGTTCCACGAGTTCGCCGTGACGATCGCCGCGTCGATTCTCGTGTCGGGCTTCGTGTCGCTGACGCTGACGCCGATGCTGTCGAGCCGCTTTCTGCGCCCGCACGGCAACGAGAAGCATGGCCGCGCCTATCAGATCACCGAGGCGGGGTACGAATGGCTGCTCAAGCGGTATGAGAACAGTCTAATGTGGGTAATGCGCCACCGCCGCTCCACGATGGTGTTCTCGTTCGCCATTCTCGCCGGCACGGTCGGACTCTTCCTGATCATCCCGAAGGGATTCATTCCGAGCCAGGACGTGGGGCAGTTGGGCGCGACGACCGAGGCAGCGCAGGGAACGGCGTTCGACGACATGGTCATGCACCAGCGGCAGATCGCGGCGATTCTCCAGGCGGATACCAACGTCGCCAACTTCATGTCGTCGGTGGGCAGCAGCACCACCGCCAACGGCGCGAACCAGGGCCGCTTGTTCATCGCCCTCAAGCCGCGCAACGAGCGGCTCGGCGTGGACGACATCATCAAGGAGCTCCGGCCGAAGCTGGGGAAGGTGCCGGGCATGGTGGTGTACTTGCAGAACCCGCCGGCGATCCAGATCGGCGGCCGCGTGTCGAAGAGTCTGTATCAGTTCGTGATGCAGAGCTCCGACGTGGCGACGCTGTACCCGGCGGCGCTGGCGCTCATCGACCAGGCGCGCGTGTCGAAGCTGCTGCAGGACGTGACGAGCGATTTGCAACTCGGCAATCCGCAGGCGACGGTGCAGATCGATCGCGAGCGCGCTTCGTCATTGGGCGTGAACGCGCAGCAGGTCGAGATGGCGTTGTACAACGCGTACGGCTCGCGCCAGGTGTCGACGATCTACACGCCGACCAACGCGTACTGGGTGGTGATGGAGCTGCTGCCGCAGTACCAGCTCGACCTGTCGGCGCTCGACCTGCTCTACATCCGATCGAGCGGCGGCACGCTGGTGCCGCTCAGCGCGGTGGCAACGATCACGCAGACCGCGGGACCGCTGAGCGTGAACCACTCCGGGCAGCTGCCGTCGGTGACGTTGTCGTTCAACCTGCGGCCTGGTGTCGCGCTCGGCGACGCGAATGCCGAAGTGAAGCAGCTCGCCGCCAAGACGCTGCCGGCGGGGATCACGACGGGCTTCTCCGGCGCCGCGCAGGCGTTCGAGTCGACGCAGGCGGGCATGCTCGCGCTGCTCGGCATCGCGATTTTTGTGATCTACGTGGTGCTCGGCATTCTGTACGAGAGCTTCATTCACCCGATCACGATTCTGTCGGGTCTGCCGTTCGCGGCATTCGGCGCGCTGCTCACGCTGATGATCTTCAAGATCGATCTGAGCATCTACGCGTTCGTGGGCATCATTCTGCTCGTGGGCCTCGTGAAGAAGAACGCGATCATGATGATCGACTTCGCGCTCGAGGCTGAGCGGAGCGAAGGCCGAGCGCCGGCCGACGCCATCGTGCATGCGTGCTTGATTCGGTTCCGTCCCATCATGATGACGACGATGGCCGCGCTCATGGGAACGCTGCCGATCGCGCTGTCGATGGGCGCCGGCGCCGAGTCGCGGCGGCCGCTGGGTGTGGCGGTGGTGGGCGGCCTCGCGTTCTCGCAGCTCATTACGCTGTACGTGACGCCGGTGGTGTACACCTACATGGACACGGCGCGCGAAAATGCGGGGCACTTCTTCAGCCGCTTTGGGCGGAAGGACGAGCATCTGGTGCCGGTGCCGGCCGGCGGCGGCGCGGTGGTGCTCGACGGGCATGTGGCCGCAAAGTCGAGCGGAGACGCGGCGGACTGATGAACGGCAAGATGAACGCGGCCAACAAGCGGACGTGATTTCATTGGTTCGCTCGTGTCGGCGTTCGTCTTGCAGTTTTGACCTGCCCAACTAGACCGAGACGCCAATGATTCGAAAGCTCAAGAGCGGCGAATTTCGTCTGTATTCGCGAAAGAAGAATCCGAAGACGGGCAAGCGCCGCAACCTTGGCACGTTCAAGTCACGTGCGGCGGCGGAGAAGCACGAAAAGGCCGTGCAGTTCTTCAAGCGGCAGGGCTGAGCGCCGCATGGCGGAAGCGCACGTCGTGCGCGGTTTTCAGGTCGTTCTCGAGAATGAACGGCCCGACATCGACAGCGCCGTGGTACTCGCTCGGCTCGACGAAGCGCTCGCGCTCATCGAGCGCCATCAGCCCTGGCGATTCGCGCACCTGCGGCGCGACGTCGCGCAGTTCTGGGTCGTGCGCTATCCCTGTCGCGGCGCGTACTTCCCCGACACACACACGTGTATGACGGAGCTGACGTTCCTGGCGCGGACCGACATCACCGCGGCGCCCGTGGCATCGTCGATCGTGCACGAAGGGATGCACGCGCGCACGTATGAGATGGTGCGGCCGGAATCACATGATCCGGCGCGCGAAGAGCGAATCTGCCGCCGCGCCGAGCTGGATTTTGGATTCGCTCTGCCCACGGAACTCGGTGCGCCGGTGATCGAGCGCGCGTTGCAGAGCCTCGAGTTGTCGGACCAGGACGTCGCGCCTACGATCGATTGGGCGGAAGCGCAACGCCGGCAGAACGCGATAGACCGCGAAGCAGCGCAGCGTCACGAGCGCGGTCGCTCCAACTAAGAGAAGGAGAACGGATGGATATTGGTCGACGACGAGCGTTGGTCGCGCTCGCGCTGTGTAGCGCGTGCAGCAAGAGTCAGCAGCGAAACACCGACACCCCGGCGGCCACCGCCAGCGCGCCGGATCCACACACCAGCGCAACCGTTACACCCGACGGTTACGGGCCGGTGCGAATCGGTGCGAGCCTCGCGCAGCTCAGCACGGCGATCGGCACCAACGTGCCGGCGGCGAGGACGGCCGACGAGAAGAGCTGCCGGCTCGTGTTCCTCGGGGCGTTGCCGCGGGGCGTTCGTGCGATGCTGGTCAACGACAGCGTCGCGCGAATCGATGTAGACGCCGCCGGCGCGCGAACGGCCGAAGGCGCCGGGGTCGGCGACGCGGAGTCGCGCGTCGTCAAGCTGTACGGTGGGCGCGCAACGGTGACGCCGCACAAATACACCGGTCCGGTCGGCCACTATGTCACGGTCATAGTGCCCGGAGACTCGCTTCGTCGTTTGGTATTCGAGACCGACGGTCAAAAAATTTTGCGCTTTCGCGCCGGTCGAGTCCCCGCGGTCGAGCTCGTCGAAGGATGCGCGTAACGATTAGACTTTCTTCGTGCGAGAACGCGGAAGCTCGTTCACATTCGCGCGGCGCGGATTATTTTTCGACTCGGTCCGCCTCGTTACTCGACTGACCAAATTTCTGCGCGCGCGCGTGACGCCGCCGAGACACGGGGCATGCACTGTTCGGCCGCGCCTCCGACGACGGGGGTTCACCCACCCCTAGTCTCGGACTCGTGCTCTCTCTCCGCTCGTCATCCCTCCGGATGGCCGCGCTCGTTTTTGCGCTGGCCGCATGTTCCTCCACGGTCGATCAAGTCTCCGGACCGCGACTGAACCCCAACGGTGCGGCGAGCTTTGCCGTGACGGCTTCGGGACCCGACGTCGTCATCAGCCAGCTGTACGGCGGCGGCGGCAATTCGGGCGCATCGATCAAGAACGACTTCATCGAGCTGCTCAATCGCAGCGGCCAGCCGGTGAACGTGACCGGTTGGAGCGTGCAATATGCGTCGGCCGCCGGCACGACGTGGGCGGTGACTCCGCTCTCCGGCACCATTCCGCCGGGTGGGTACTATCTCGTACAAGAAGCGGTTGGAGCCGGTGGTACGGTGGCGCTGGCGCCCGACGCGACCGGCAGCATCGCGATGAGCGCGACGGCCGGCAAGGTCGCGGTGGTCGCGGCGACGACCGCGCTGAGCGGAACATGCCCCACCGCGTCGGCGATCGATCTGGTGAGCTTCGGCAGCACCGGCTGCAGTCCGCAAACGACGCCCACGTTGACGAACACCACGGCCGCGTTGCGTGGGAGCTCCGGGTGTAAGTACACCGGCGATCTCACCGCTGACTTTGCCACCGGCGCCCCCGCGCCGCGGAACAGCGCGACCGCGGCGAATGTCTGCGCTGCCGTGGTGCCGGCAGGTCCGCTCGATCACGTGGTCATCGCGGGCGCCGCGACGGTGAATGCGGGTAACACGATCCAACTCACGGCAACGGGCCAGGACCAGACCAACAAGGCTGTCACGTCGGCCGTGATCACATGGACGTCGAGCGACCCGTCGATCGCGACCGTCGATGCGGCCGGCAAGGTCACCGGTGTTGCCGCCAACCCCACGGCGGTGACGATCACCGCGACGGCGACGGACAACGGCATCACGAAAACAGCGACACAGGCGGTGACGGTGATCGCGCCGGGCATCGGTTTCATCACCGTGAGCTCGTCGTCGACGAGCTTTCCGCCGGGCTTCCAGACGCAGATTTTCTTCACCGCGCTCACGCAGCAGACCGGCGGCAGCGTGGTTCCCGCGACGTTCACGTTCGAGGCGTTGAATCCCGAGCTGGCGACGATCACCAACGTCAACGGCACCGGGATCGTCACCGCGGTCGCCGCGCCTGCCGACGGCGTTACGAAGCCGGGCTTCAAGATCACGGCGACGCCGGTCGGTGGAGGCACGCCGTTCAGCTTCACGACGCATCCGATTACCATCGAAGCGCCGACCTCCGCGCCGGCGACGATTTACGCGAAGAACGACGAGTTCGGTGATCCGACGCTGGCGAGCACGTCGAACCCGAACGACCTGCTCATCGTGCGGCCGCAATACACGCTGTCGTATAACGAGTCGCGCGGTACGCCAAACTGGGTGTCCTACGAGCTCGATGCGCGGCAAATGGTGGCCGGCCAAGACCGCTGCAACTGCTTCACGGCCGATCCGAATCTGCCGGCCGACAAGCAGATTCTCACGTCGGACTACACCAACGGCGGTTTCGACCGCGGCCACATGACGCGCTCCGCCGATCGCACGGCGAGCAATGTCGAGAACGCGACGACGTTCTATCTGACCAACGTCGTGCCGCAGCAGGCGGATTTGAATCAGGGTGTGTGGGCGCAGTTCGAGAACGCATTGGCCGATTCCGCGAGGGCCGGACGCGCGGTCTACATCGTGACCGGTCCGCTCTACAGTCGGTCGCACGCCTTGACCTTCATCAAGAACGAAGGCAAGGTCGCGATTCCCGACAGCACGTGGAAGGTGGCGTTCATCGGGCCGATCAACGGCGGCGTGCCGTTCACGCACAACGGACTCCAGACGCTCACCGACGTGCAGGGCATCACCCTGCTCGCGGTGAACATGCCGAACGTGGCCGGTGTGCGAAACAATCCGTGGGCCATGTACCTCACGACGGTCGACAAGATCGAAGCGGCCACGGGTCTCGACTTTCTCTCGGTGCTGCCGGCGCAGTTGCAGGCGGTGCTCGAGTCGAACGACCGTCCGCCCACGGCGAGCCTCGTCGCGGCCGTGTCGGGCAATGAAGGCGTGCGTATCGCGTTCGACGCGTCGGCGAGCAGCGATCCGGATGCCGGCGACGCGTTGAGCTACGACTGGGTTTTCGGCGACGGCACGACGGCGACGACGACCGATCCGCGTCCGACTCACGTGTTCGCGGACAACGGGACGTACACGGTGAAACTCACGGTGCGCGACGCGGCCGGTGCGACGAGCACCGCCACGGCGACCGTGACCGTCGCCAACGTTGCCCCGGTGATGGCGTTCTCGGCTCCGCAGTCGGTGGGTGAAGGCTCGCCAATTCAGATCTCGCTGGCCGGCCAAAGCGACGCTGCTGCCGACGTCGCCTCCGGACTCGGATTGGCGGTGGATTGCGGTGACGGCGCCGGCTACATGAACATCGCTATCGGGACGACGACCGCGTCGTGCGCCACGAGCGACAACGGCACGCGCGCCATCCGCGCGAAGATCACCGACAAGGACGGCGGCACGACGGAGTACACGCAGACGGTGACGATCGCCAACGTCGCGCCGACGATGTCGTTCACGGCGACGCCGACGGTCGACGAAGGCTCCTCGATTCAGCTCACCATGAGCAGCCCGGCCGACGCGTCGCCTGCCGACGTTGCGGCGGGTCTCAAAGTCGCCGTCGACTGCGGCGCAGGTGCCGGGTACGTCGAGGTGCCGGTGTCGAACCCGATCTTCTGCCCAACGACTGACAACGGCACGCGTGCGGTCCGCGCGAAGATCACGGACAAGGACGGCGGCGTGAGCGAGTACACGCGCACCGTGACGATCGCCAACGTGGCGCCGACCGTGACGATCACCTTCACGACTCCGATGACGACCGTCTCGGGTCTCGGAGTTGGCGTGCTCGGAAAATTCACCGATCCGGGTGCCGACTCGCCGTGGGCGTACAGCTTCGATTGGGCCGACGGCACACCGCAGACTGGCACGCTCACGACGTCGGGCGCTTCGGTGATCGGCCTACACCGCTACCTCGCGGCGGGCCAGTACTCCGTGGCGTTTGCCGTCACCGACAAGGACGGCGCGACGACGACCCGGCTGTTGACGGTCACGGTGAACCGCGCGCCAATCGACGGAGACGCGAATCCGGACAACATCAAGCTGAATGACAACGGCAACGGGAACATCAGCATCCGGTTGTCCTCGCCGGCGATCGACGAACGAACGATCGACGTGGAGTCGGTGCGAATCGGCACGGTGGCGCCGAACAAGGACAACATCGAGCACGGCGGGCAGCGGTTGTCACTCGACTTCTCGCGGAAGGCTTTGATCGCGGCGGGAATGCTGACGGCGAATACGACGGAGCTGGTGCTGACGGCAAACCTCACGTCAGGCGTACAGGTGGTATCGCACATTCCGGTGAGTGTGCACTAACAGGTTGCCTGCAGCTTTACACATCGCAGATCTCGTAGGCCTGCCTGAGCGACGCGAGCGGCTCTCGCTTCGGCACGAACTCCTGCGCCACGAATCCCGTGAACCCGGTGTCCGCGATGGCCTGCATCACTCGGCGGTAGTTCAGCTCCTGCGTGTCGTCGATCTCCGCTCGCCCCGGCACTCCGCCAGTGTGGTAGTGCGCGATGTGCCGGGCGTTTGCGCGGATGGTCGCGATCACGTCGCCTTCCATGATCTGCATGTGGTAGATGTCGTACAGCAGCTTGAGGCGCGGTGACGCCACGCCTTCGACCACCTGCACACCCCACGCGGTGTGATCGGCCTGGTAGTCCTTGTGATCCACCTTGCTGTTGAGCAGCTCGAGGCAGAGCGTCACGCCGTGGCGCTCTGCCGTGGGCGCCACTCGCCTGAAGCCGGCGATGCAATTGGCGATGCCCTCGCCGTCCGACAGACCGCCGCGGTTACCGCTAAAGCACACGATGTTCGGCACGCCCGCCGCGGCGGCCAGGGGAATCATTCGCTCGGCGTCGGCCACGAGCCTGTCGTGATGGTCGGGCCGATTGAAGCCCACGGGGATCGTGCCGAACCCGTTGGCCATGGCGCACGCGAGCCCGTGCCGCCGCGGCACCGCCCAATCCGGCTCATCGAGCAGCTCGACGGACTTGTACCCGATCGCCTTCGCCGACTCGCAGAGATCGTCGATCGGGATCTTGCCGTAGCACCAGCGCGAAACGGACTGCTTCAGGCGCCCAGCGACAGGAGCGAAACGCGAGGAGGGTGAGAACTTCGCGGCTGCGGCGATGGCGCCGAGTGCGACGACCGCTTCCCGGCGCGTGATGTCGCGCGGGGTGCCAGGATTGTGGGCGGCCGAACTGGGCATGGTGGAGACTCCGTCGCTGAGGAAGAGATTCTCACGCCGCGCGTTACACTCGCTCTCTGAACGCCGACGGTCAAGCGCGCGGCGCGAGGCCCGTGACAGACGAGGCGGCAACGCGTATGATCCTCGCGCGCTCGCTGCGACCGTATTCACGTGCTGAGGGAGGAGTCATGAGTGTTCGCCAGGAGTTGGAGCTGCTCGACCAGGCGCAGTCGGACGCGGAGCTGATCGCCGACGAGGAAGGCCTCTCGGAGATCGGCCGCCGCGAGTTCGTCTTTCTGTCGCTCGTCACCGCCGCGGCCAGCACGTTCGGATTTGGCGCGCGGGCGTTGGCGCAGGCACCGGGAGGCGCACAGGCCGCGCAGCAGGCGCCGCTCCCGCCACTTGGCAACGGCGAGCCCGTGTCGTGGACGTTCCAGCCTTACCCGGGCGGCACCGGCGCGCTGATGGAGAAGCTGATTCACGAACGCGGAGCGGCGGCGTTCCAGCGGGCGACGTTCACGGTCGAGCCGTGGCATGGGCCGGTGCCAACGTCGGCGGAGGAGATCGCGTTCCTCCCCGCGCACCGGCTCTCGGCGCTGATCAAGGCCCGAAAGCTCACGTCCACGCAGGTTACGAAGATCTATCTCGAGCGCATCAAGCGGCTCGACCCGGTGCTGCTCTGCGCCGTGACCATCATGGAGGATCAGGCGCTCGCCGATGCCGCGCGGGCCGACGCGGAGATCAAGGCCGGCAAATATCGCGGACCGCTGCACGGAATTCCGTACGGCGTGAAGGATCTCTTCTCCACGAAGGGCGTGCGCACGACGTGGGGCTCCAAAGACTTCGAGAATCGTGTCATCGACGAGGACGCCGAGGTCGTGGTGCGGTTGCGCGACGCCGGTGCGGTGCTGATGGCCAAGCTAGCGTCGGGATTGTTTGCGCAGGGCGATCAGTGGTATCGGGGCCGCACGAACAATCCGTGGGACATTCGCCGCGGCTCGAGCGGCTCGTCGGCCGGGCCGTCGTCGGCGACGGCGGCCGGATGCGTGGCGTTCGGCATCGGCACGGAGACGTCGGGCTCGATCGTCTCGCCGGCGCGCGAGTGCGGGCTCAGTGCATTGCGTCCCACCTTCGGCCGAGTCAGCCGGCAGGGCGGTATGGTGCTGGCATGGTCGCAGGATCGCGTGGGGCCCATCTGCCGGACGATCGAAGACTGCGCGATGGTGTTCAACGTGATCCACGGCGCGGATCCGAAGGATCCGTCGACGGTGACGACGCCGTTCCATTTCGATCACAACATCAAGCTGGCGTCGGTCCGCCTCGGCGTCGATCCGGGCGCGCCGAAGGAGTTCGTCGACACGCTCCGCGAGCTCGGTGCAACACCGCGCGAGATTGGTCCGCGCCCGCAGATGCAGGGCGGCGGTCTGGGGGTCGAGTCGTCGGCGGCGTTCGATTCGTACGTGCAGTCGAAGGCGCGAGAGCTCGGCATCAACGTCGATACGCTGCCCGAGCCGCAACGCGGCGGTGGTGGCGGTCGCGGTGCCGGTGGCGGCGGGGGGGGCGGGGGAGCAGGTCGCGGAGGCGACCCCGGCAATCCATCTGGAATTGCGGCGCTCACGCGATGGACGGGGGGACGATTTCCGCGGGGCTTCGACTTCATTCAGGCGCAGCGGCGCCGGTACGTCTTGATCAGCCAGATGGCCGAGTTGCTCAAGGACTTCGACATGTACGTGCCGTCGACGGCGGGATGGGACGTGGGGCTGCATGCGCAGACGGGGCATCCGTGCGCGGTGGTGCAGTACAAGTTCGAGCCGCAGCAGCCCGCGGGGCGTGGAGGCCCGGGCGGCGGCCGTGCCGGGGCCGACACGATGGCGGCGCCGGCGCCGATCGTCTACAACCCGCAGCCTATTTGTGCGGTGCTCGCCGGCAATCTGTACAACGACGACATGATTCTATCGGTGGCGCACCAGTATCAGACGCACACGGCGTGGCATCTGAAGCATCCGAGTCTATAGGGGGTCATCTACCGGGCTCGGCGTGGGGCGCCTCGGTATCGCACGAATGATTCAGTGCTGCCAGGAACAAAGTTCATCCGTTTGATTCGGCGGATTTTTCTCTTGATTGCGGCGCCCCGGCAATCGTCGTCCTATGTCTGGCCGTGTGCGTCGCCGCGCCGTAATATCCATACGACGCGTCGCCGTACGAGGCGACGGCACATTCGCTCGATATTGGAGGTTCGCGTGGGTCGCGTATCCGTTGCTGGACTCGTTCTCTCGGCCGTTGTGTTCGCGACGGTTGCGTCGCCCGTTTCCATCTCGGCGCAAACGCCGCAGGGGGCGGCCGCCAAGAGCTCGATGAAGCCCGAGGAGATCACCGAATTCGCGAAGATCCAGATCGCGATCGCTCAGGCGCACGACTCGGTGAGCGCGGAGATCGCGCAGCCTCGCAACAAGAAAGCGGAAACGCAGGACGCGCTACAGGCGAAGCTGCGCACGCAGGTCACCGAGATCCTGCACCATGGCGGCATGACGGAGGTCGACTACCGCCGGAAGACGTATGCCGTCAGCACCGAGCCCGAAACGCGGAAGTCCTTCGACAGCGTCGTGGCGAAGCTCACCGGCGTGCCGACGCCGGGACAGGTGGCGCCCAGCGCGCCGCCGCGCGTTCCGCCGGCCAGCTTGCCGGCTGGTGCCGTGGGCACGCACATCGGGCACGTGATCAATGGCTTCGCCGACACGCCGAACGGAATGGGCTTGCTGCCCACGGCGATGGCCGAAGCGAAGACCGCGGCGCAGCACGCCGGGCTCGCGGCGCGCGACCCGAACAACCTCGACGCGATGAAGTTGCATGCGGGCCACGTCATCAACGCGCTCGACCCAACGATCGTCGCGGCGGGCCCAGGGCTCGGCTACGGCGTGAAGCGCGCTGCACTCGGCGCGGCCACGCACATCGAACTCGCCGCCAAGGCGCCGGGGGCATCGCCGAACGTGATCATGCACGCGCAGCACGTCGCCACCGCGTCGCGCAATGCGGTGGCGCGGGCCGATCAGATGATCGCGATCGCGAAGCAGGTGCAGGCCGCGACGGCCGCTCCCGACGCAGCGGCGCTCATCAGCCAGCTCGTGTCGCTCTCGCAGCAGCTGATCGCCGGCGCAGACACGAATGGTGACGGCCGAATCGGTTGGGAAGAGGGCGGATTACAACTCGCCGACGATCACGTGATGCTGATGATCGCCGGCGAAGCGAAGAAGCCCTGATTTTGTTGGTGGTAGCGCGGGTCGAACCACGACGATCAATCGTCGTGGTTCGCTTCGTATAGGCGCTGTGCGTGCGCCTGTTCGGCGCCCTGGCGCTGGTCGCGCCGCTTCGTCTCCCGCTTGATCAGGGAGCGCGTCGTCTCCGACTTCACGACGGGCATCGAAAGCAGCCGCTCGAGATCCTCGCTCTTACACTCGGGACAGACGGGGACCTTGGCGCCGCGCACCAGTGCTTCGAACTGGTGCGCGCAGGCGCGGCATGAGTAATCGTATAATGGCATGGACGGAGATCCTTCGCTGCGCTCAGGATGACACGAGGCGCTCAGCAGGACACGAGGTGATCTAGCAGGACACGCAGCGGTGTTGGTTCTTGGCGCCGAGCTTCTCGAGCAGCGCGATGGTCTCCGGGAACGGGCGCAGGCGTTGCACCGGCCCGTTCGCCATGTCGACGACGGTGCGGCCATTTCGCGATACGGCCCGCACGTCGGCACCCTTCGACACGAGATATAGAATCATCTCGTTGTCGCCGCGCGCGGCGGCGTGGTGCAGCGGCGTGTAACCGGTGAGGTCGCGCGCGTTGACGTCGGCGTGCAGTTCTTCGACGAGGTAGCGCATGGCCGGCATCCAACCATCGGGTGCGTGGCGGTGCGAGTTGCCGGCGAAGCCATTGCCATAGCCGACGCCGGCGGCCGCATGGATCGGATAGACGCCGAGGCCGAGCGGAGCCGCCTTCGCGGCGGAATCGATCGCGGGGTCGAGCGAAGGCGGAGCGATCTGACCGCGGCCGCCGCCGCCACCACCGCCGCCACCGCCAGCCGCGCCGCCCGCAGGCGCGAATGGATTGGCGAGCGAGTCAGCGCCCGCGGCGCCCGCGCCGCCGCGACCCGTTCCACCTGCCCCGCCCGGGCCACCGCCTCGACCACCGCGTGCCACGCGCGCCACCGGCGTGCGCAGCGACGGAAGATTCGCATCCGCGCCGTTCTTGACCAGCAAGCGCATGGCGTCGACGTCCACGGAGTACGCGGCGCGCCAGAATGGCGTGGTGCCTTCGATGTTCTCGAGGCCGCAGTTCGCGTTGCCGCAGTTGTTGAAGGCGAAGTACCAGGGCTGCTGGGTGATGCGAACGTTCGGGTTCGCGCCGGCCTTGAGCAGCGCTTCCATCAACGCGAGATGCGTGGTCTGCTGGTTCTGAATCGCCTGCGGCTGCGGGTAGCGCGACTTTGGCGCCCACTGCGCGTTGATCGCCGCATAGAGCGGCGTCATGTTCACGTTGCTCGCGATGTTCACGTTCGCGCCGCGCGCGATCAGCTTCATCGCAACGTCGAACTGGCCGTTGATCGTGGCGAGCAGCAGCGGTGTGGTATGATCGACCGAGCTCGAGTCGTTGATGTTCGCGCCGCCGTCGAGCAGCGCCATCGCGGCCTCGATGTTTCCCTGGCGCACCGCGTGGTGCAGCGCGCTCATGCCGCCGACGCCGCCGACCGATCCGAGGAAGCCCGCGACACCGCCGTTGAGCGTGTCGACTTCTTCAGTCACCGGGCCGTTGGAGACCGCCGCGGCGGCAACTCGCCCCGCTTCGATGGCCTGCTGCATTTGATCGGGCGTGAAGGGACCGACGGGAACCGGAGCCGCCGGACCACCACCGCGTGCGCCCCGGCCACCCGCTGCCGGACCGGCGGCGAGTGCCGCCGCCGCCGCAGCCGCGGCGGCCTTGGCCACCGAGTCACGACGGGCGGGAGGCATGAAGGAGACGAGGACTTCATTTCGCTTGCGCGTTCCCGCCTGCTCGTGGGCCGACTCCTCGGTGAGGTTCACGACCTTCGTGTGAATCGACGCATCCGCGCCGTGCTTGAGCAGCACGCGAATCGCCGCCGGCCGATCGTACTCCGCCGCGAAGACGAGTGGTGTTTGATCCCACTCCGACTCGCGCGCGTTGGCGTTGGCGCCGGCGTCGAGCAGCGCGGCCACGGCGTCAGGATTGCCAGCCGCGGAGGCGAGATGCAACGGCGCCGCGCCACTGGCCGTGAGGCCGTTGGCGTCGCTGCCGGCTTTGAGCAGCGCGCGCACCACGGCGGCGTTGCCGCTCTTGCTGGCGATGTGCAGCGGCGTGTAGCTGCCGATACGCGTTACGGCCTTCACGTTGGCGTGCGCGTGCAAGAGAGCGCCCGTCATCGCGGTATCGCCGCGATCCGCGGCCCAGTGCAGCGCGGTCATGCCGTCGCCCTGGGACACGTTCACGTCGGCGCCCTGCTCGATGAGCTTTTTCACGGCGGCGAGATCGCCGTGCATCGCCGCGTCGGCCACCGCCACGTTGCGCGCGGGCGGAAGCTTGAGCGCGGTCGAAGGCCGTTTGTCCTGCGCTGTCGCAACCACGGCCGAAACGACCAGGAATGCTGCGCTCAGGAGAGGAAGAGCAATGCGTCTCATTTCAAAGTTCCTCAAACGCTGAGGGCGAACTCGCCCGTGCTGTCGCCGAAGCTCTTCATGTCGTCGAGGCCGAGCTTGTGCATGAGCGAGAGCATCACGTTGGCCATCGGCGTTCCGTCGGGCGCCTTGAGGTGCATGTTGCCGGCGATTTGGCCGTTGCCGTGACCGAGGAGCAGGAGCGGGCAGCGGCGGTGGTTGTGCAGGTTGGCGTCGGCCATGGGCGATCCGTACATGATGACCGTCTTCTCGAGCAGGTCCTTGTCGCCTTCCATCGTGTTCTTGAGCTTGTCGAGGAAGTACGGCAGCATGCTCACGTGGTAGCGGTTGATCATGTTGAAGTCGAGAATCGCCGCTTCGCGGCCGCCGTGGTGCGACGCCGGATGGAAGCCCTTGTTCGTGCCGCTCTCAGGATAGGCGCGGCTCGAGGCGTCGCGGCCCGTCTTGAAGGAGAAGACGCGCGTCATGTCCGACTGGAAGGCGAGCACCTGGAAGTCGAACATCAGCTTCATGTGCTCTTCGAACGAGTCGGGAATGCCGGCGGCTGCCTCGGGCAGCTCGCGCACTTCGCCGGTGCTGTTCCGTGCTTCGACCGCCTGGATGCGGCGCTCGAGCTCGCGAACGTCCTCGAGATACTTGTCGACGCGCTGGCGATCGGCGGGGCCGAGGTCGCGCTTGAGGCCCGCGACTTCGCCGACGATCCAATCGAGAATGCTCTGATTGGCCTGGCGGCGGGACATGCGGTCGGAGGCGTTCTTGCCGGCGCCGAACAACAGGTCGAAGGCGACGCGCGGGTTGCGGATCATGGGAAGCGGCTCGTTCGGGCTCGCCCAGCTGATCGTGTCGGTGTACGCGCAGGCGTAGTTGTAGTAGCAGCCGCCGGCCTGATCGAGATTCTCGATGCACAGCTGCATCGACGGGATCGCCGTGTCCTTGCCGTAGCGTCGCGCGTAGAGCTGGTCGAGCGACGTGCCGACGTAGAGGTCGGAGCCCTGCGTCTGCTTGGGATGCGACTGCGTGAGGAACACCGCGCTCGAGCGGAAGTGATCGCCGCCGATCTCCGGCGCCTCGAACGCTTCGGCCATGCGCACGTCGGTGTTGCTCACGATGGTGAGATACTTCCGCCACGGCTCGAGCGACGGCAGCGCGCCGTCGGCAATGAGCTCGAAGTCGTGTCCGACGCCGGCCGGGGCCCAGAGATTCTTCGTTGCGCCCCACGCATTGGAACCCGCCGCGCCGTGGACGGACTCGATACACACCAGGCGTGTCTTGTCCGCCGCCGCCGCCGATCCGCCATTCTTGCCGAGCCCACTGAACGCGGGCACCATCGCATCGAGGTAGGGCAGCGCGACCGTTGCACCGACACCGCGAAGGAAACTGCGGCGGGGCATGCTCTTTCCGCTGAGAATCTGCATGATCTCGGTTCCTGGTTAGCGCTGCTGTTTGTTATCGAGCGCGGCCGCGACAGGGTCGGCCCGCTTGCTACGGAAGGCGCTGCTGTTCACAACGCCGAGAATGAACGACGACACGCGGTATCCATTTGCTTCAGCGTCGCGCGCGATGGCTCGCACGGTCGGCTGATCATAATCCTCGACGCGCCGGCCGAGGGCGAACGCCATCAGGTTTTCGGTGAACGAACGCACGAGCGGCACCGGCCGCTTCAGCAGTGCCGCAGTCAGATCCGCCGGCCGCGTCACCGGCGTTCCATCGTACATCTGGCCGCGCGTGTCGAGCAGCATGCTGTTCTCGCGATAGCGCCACTTGCCCGTCACGTCGAAGTTGTCGAGCGCGAGGCCGATGGGATCCATGTACTGGTGACAGGTGCGGCACGTCGGATTCTTGCGATGGATCTCCATGCGCTCGCGTGTCGTGAGCGGCTTGCCGTCCTTCGCGTCCTGCGTCTCGTCGAGCGTGGGGACGTTCGGCGGCGGCGGCGGTGGCGGCATGCCGATCAGCACCTCCATCACCCACTTGCCACGCAATACCGGCGACGTGCGATTGGCGAGCGACGTCTGCACGAGCACACTGCCCTGGCCGAGCAGCCCACGGCGCGTGTCGTCGGGATACTTCACCTTCTGGAACTCTTCGCCCGACACGTTCGGAATGCCGTAATGCCGCGCGAGGCGCTCGTTCACGAAGGTGTAGTCGGCCGTGAAGAGATCGAGCACGCTCTTGTTGTTGCGAACGATGTCGTTGAAGAACAACTCGGTCTCGCGGCGCATGGAGCTCGCGAGCTGCTGCGTGTAATCGGGGAACCAGAAGGCGTCGGGGCGCACCTTGTCGATGTCCTGGAGCCGCAGCCACTGCGCGGCGAAGCTCGTGGACAGAATCTCGGAGCGCGGGTCGGCGAGCATGCGCGTGACTTCTTTCTCGAGCGTCGCCTGGTTCGACAGCTTGTGCTGCTCGGCGAGCTTCAGCAGCTCGTCGTCGGGAATACTGCCCCAGAGGAAGAAGGACAGGCGCGACGCGAGATCGAGATCGCTGATCTGATAATCGGCGCCCGGCGCGACGTTGGCCGGCACGGTCTCGAAACGGAAGAGGAAGTGCGGGCTGGCGAGCATCGCCTGCAGCGCGTTGCGCACACCTTCCTCGAACCCGCCAGTGGCGGCGCCCTTCGTGTAGAAGTTCATCAGGCCGTCGCGATCGTGCTGCGTGAGCGGACGACGGTAGGCCTTGGTCGCGAGCCGCGTGAGGATCTTGTCGGCGCACGGACGTTCGAGCGCCTTCGTCGCCGGCCGGCAGGTGAAGATCGTCTTGCGGCTCGCCGTCTCGGAGATGCCGGTGACCTTCTGCGGTCCGATGATCGCGATCTCCATCATGTGCGGCGGCTCCGTCGTACCGGCGCTCCCGGTGCCGTTCGACGCCTTGGACCAATCGTGCGGCTTGATCAAATCCTCATACGGCCCGTCGTTGTGGCGAATGAACGCCGCGGAGACGCGCTGCTGTCCGGCCTTGATCGCGATCGGCTCCGACCGGATGTAGTCGGCGCCGGCCGGCGAATCGGCCGAGGCGAGGTTGCGATCGACGCCGCGCTCGTAGCGAAGCAGCGCGACGCGCTCGCCGTTGATCGAAACGTCGAGGTCCTCGAGCTTCGTGCCGATGCCGCCTGAGATGTTGAGGCGGAAGGAGTAGAGCCCGTCGGCCGGGAAGTCGTGGTCGGCCACGACACCGCCGCGCGTGCCGTACGGCGTGCCTTCGACGTGATCCCACGGATGCTGCGAGGTGAACGGCGACGCGTTGTAGGTGATCAATGTCGCCGTGGCCGTGCGATCGCCCACGGCCATGCGGCTCACGGCCGACGCGGCGTTCAGGTACGCCTCGAGCATCGTCGGCGACAGCGCCTGCACGTCGGCGATGTTGTCGAAGTTCGCGCTCTTGGTGTCGAGCGGCAGATAGTCGCCGGCGTTGACCTCGAGGTCGAGCAGGTCGCGAACGACGCGCTCGTATTCCTGGCGGTTCAGCCGCTGGAACGTGCGCGTGCCTGGGTTGGGACGCGACCGTTTGTCGATGGTCTGTTCGATCGTCGACACCAGGGCGAGCAGCGTGTCCGGCGTGGGACGCGGTGCGCCGGGCGGCGGCATGATCTGCGCGCGCAGCTTGCGGATGACCTTCTCCGACGTCGTCCGCGTTTCCGGCGCCGAGTCGACGTCGAAATGCTCGAGCGAGAGGTTGCCGGAGAGCAGTTGGTCGTTGTGGCAATCCGTGCAATACGTCTGCACGACTTGCGTGAGCGCGGCCGACGAAACGTGCGGCGGCGCGGGCGGCTTGGGCGGGTGCACTGAAACGCCGGTTGCGACACCGACGCGGAAGGCGAGTACCGCGGTGAGGCCAGCTACAGTTGCAAAAACAATTTTCATCTTCAGCAGTCCCTGGGCGCTGGTTCTACAGCTCGTGTTTGGCTTTCGTCTGATTGCTGATCTGCAGGTCCCAGCCGTCGGGATCTTTCACGTGGTAGCTCTTGAACTTCGACGTCTTCATGTCGGGATCACCGCCGGAATCGGGACGGGGCGTGAGACCGCGACTCTCCAGCTCGTGCTTCACGGCGTCGTTGTCCCAGGGCTCGATGCCCCATGAGATGTGGTCGACGACGCCGGTGATCGGCGCGCGCGCAGGCCGGCCGGCGGTGTCCGGCGCGGCGGCCGGCGGCGCGCCCGCCGACGCACCATTCGCTGCATTACGCCGGCCATTCCGTATGATGATGCCGCCGATTCCATTGATGTCCAACGTGGCCTGACGTCCGGCATCCTCCTTCAGCACCTTCCACCCCATGAGGCCCGCGTAGAAGTCGGTGCTTCTCTTGTAATCAGAGACCTGAAAGGAGATGTGATCCAGGTAGACCGTCTTCCAGGGAGCCGCACTCGACGTCGAGATCGCGGCGGCTGGAATAGTCTGCGCCACTGCAGACGCCACGGGTACGCCAACCGCAACGAGCGCCAAGCTTTGCACGAGTTGGCGGCGCGTCATCTTTCCGGTTTCGAAGTCCTGCAACAGCCTGGCGATCACTGTTTCCATAGGATCCTATGGTTGGGACGAGCCGGCTCGAGACAGTTTGGGGCTGTATACCATGTATGTACGCACGTGGAGTATCCGACGTTAACCCCCTGTAATCAAGGTGGAGACAGCTGGTTGAGCTCGGTGCCGGAGCTCGTAAACGCATGTTTCCGGGCGATTACTTGGTTTCGTCACGCAATTTCCGGTTTGCCGTTGGCGGCTCGAGCTGCACTGACACGGACACACACGACAAAACACGGACGAAGCATCGAGAACGTTTGCTATCGCGCGGCCGGTCATCGCGTACTCCGGACGAACCGCGGCGCCCAGAGCATTCCCAACACCGTTACCGGAATGATCTGCACCGCCTGGAGGAGGAGAGCCGCGGCAATCGCGGCGTTCGTGGGAACACCGAACGGCGCCGCCGCGACCGCGTAAGCAAACTGGAAATACCCGACGTTGGCGGGCGTGGCGCGCAGGACCAGCCCGGCGTTGGTGAGCAGCAGCGCGGCGACGCTGCCGGCGATCGGCAACGCGACTCCGCTCGCCCGCGCCACGAGCGCGAAGGCCAGGAGCTGGAGCGCCCAGACGACGACCGACAACGCGAACGCGGCACTCATGCGCGGCAGCGACGCGAGCTCGCCCAACTCGGCGCGAAAGACTCGGACGCGCGCGCGCCACGGCGTTGCTTCGACGCCGGTTCGATCGGGAGCGCGCGACACAATCAACCAGATCATCGCCGCGACCAGCGCGCAGAGCATCGCGGCGGCGATGGCCTGCGCGTGCTCGAGCTGCGGCGGCAGCGGCAAGATCCACGCGGCGCCGACCAGCAGCAGCACGTAGCAGAGTGGATCGAAGATCCGGTCGAGCGCCAACGTCGCCAACACCGATGAGCGCGAAACGCGGCCTTGTCGAGCGACGAGCAGCACGCGCGCCGCTTCACCGCTGTTCGCGATCATGATGTTGTTGACGCCGGCGCCGACGAAGCTCGCGCGAATGGCGAGGCTCACAGACTCGATTCCGATCGCACGCAGGAAGATCGACCAGCGTACGCCCTTGATCGCCAGCGACAGGAGATTCACAGCGACCGCGGTGGCCAACAGTTGCGGCGACGCATGACGAACCGTCACGGCGATCGCCCGCCAGCTCAACTTCGTCGCGGCGTATGCCAGCAGCAGAATGACGATGCCGCTGCCGACCCACCGGACCGCGCGCGTCACACCGTCTCCGCGACGGCACGACGCCGGCGCCGTGGCAGGCGACGTGATGCGGGCAGGTATGCCGGCTCGCCCTTCGTCATCACGGTTACCCACTGCGGTGTGATGAGCAAATCGAACCGGCTCCGCGCAATGTGCAGCGTGGTGTCGGCGAGGTACGGAAGCAGCCGGCGAGGCGTGAGCTTGTGGATGTGGATCTCGCGGGCACGCCACGGATTGCCGAACAGGATCATGGCGGTGGGCACCACGTACAGGCCGCGAATCGGCTCCGCCGGATAGACGAAGAGCGCCGAGCCGCCGGGCTTCAGCACGCGATCGATCTCCTTGAACGCCGCGGCGAGATCGGGAATGTGCTCGATGGCGTGGAAGGAATAGATCTTGTCGAACGATTCGGCGGCGAAGGCGAGACGCTGGGCGTCCATCACCTCGAGCTGCTCGGTCGTACCGTTCGCGATCGCTTCGGGATTCAGGTCGATGCCGCGCGTGAGCGGCGCGACGGCCTGAACGCGCTTGGTGAGAAAGCCGCGCCCGCAGCCGATCTCGAGGAGCCGCTCGTGCGCCGCGGGCTGGAGAAACCGCTGCACACGTCCGAAGTGCCGGTTCACTTCGATGTCGGTATTGAGCAGCGCGTACTTTCGCGAACGATAATTCATTGCCATGTGAGGTCTCTCGCAACGAGTCGGGGGCGAGCGCGCCGGTCTCCATTGTCCCGGCCTGCGCGCGCCCGTACGTTGAGAAAGTGCCGGCGGACAGTTGCCCGGCCGTGTGCACGGGCGTGACCTGAGCGTCCCCTGGAAAGCGCGCCCTTCATTCCGGTGATCATGATCGAGCTTCGCACGCTGGGGTTGCTCGAGCTGCGCGGCGCCGACGGCGACGAGCTGCGGCCCGTGCTCCGCCAACCGAAACGACTGGCGCTGCTCGTGTACCTCGCGGCGAACGCACCGCTTCGCTATCACCGCCGCGATGCGCTGCTCGGTCTGTTCTGGCCCGAGCTCGACGCCGAGCACGCGCGCGCCGCGCTGCGCCGTGCGCTGTATTTCCTGCGACGGTCGCTCGGCGACGGTCTCATCGTGAGTCGCGGCGACGACGAAGTCGGCATTGCCGCGGACGCGTTGCAGTGCGACGTGATCAGCTTCGATCGCGCACTCGCCGAGGAGCGACACGCCGACGCGCTCGCGTTGTACCACGGGCCACTGCTGCAAGGCTTTTACGTGAGCGACTCGCCGGAGTTCGAGCGCTGGCTCGACGAGACGCGGGCGAGCGTTCACCGGCGTGCGACATCGGCCGCGGCAACGCTCACCGACAGCGCGGAAGCCGTCGGCGACAGCACCGCGGCGGCCGAGTGGGCACGGCGCGCGGCGGCGCTCGAGCCGTACGATGAGCGCATCCATCGGCGGTTGGTCGTCCAACTCGAGCGCACGGGAGATCGGGCAGGCGCTCTCCGTGCGCACGACGAGTTCGCGCGTCGGCTGCGCAAGGACTACGACCTCGAGCCGTCGGCGGAGACGGCGGCGCTCGTCGCGGGCCTTCGCACCTCGCCGCTGCCGCACGCCGACATCGAGGCTCGCGGCGAGTCGGACCCGGCGGTCGATGTTCCCAACGCCACGGCGCCGTCGGCGAGCGTCATCGCCGTGTTGCCCTTCGTCGTGCGCGGCAACCGCGAGCTCGCCTACCTCGGCGACGGCATCGTGGACCTGCTCAGCACCACGCTCGATGGAGCCGGGCAGTACCGCACGGTGGACCCGCGCGCGTTGCTCGGCTATCTCGCGCGCGAGGAGTCGCGTGCGCTGGATCCGGAGCGCGCACTTGCGATCGCGACGCGGTTCGGCGCCGGCCGGTTCGTGATGGGCAGCCTCGTGGAGGCGGGCGGACGTATCAAGATCCACGCGCAACTATATGGAAGCGACGGCCGCGCGGTCGGGTCGGCCGAGGTGGCCGGCACGAGCGAGTCGGGCTTGTTCGAGATGGTGGACGGTGTAACACGGCAACTCCTCGCCGCGATGAGCCATGGCCCGGCGCTGAGACTCAGCCGTCTCGCGGCGGCGACGACGCACTCCGTCGTCGCGCTCAAGGCGTATTTGCGCGGCGAGAGCGAGTTCCGCGCCGGGGCATTTCAGTCGGCGCTCGAGATGTTCGAGGCGGCGACGGCGGAGGATGCATCGTTCGCGCTTGCGTACTATCGGCTCGCGGCGGCGGCCGCCGCCGTCTTCAACCTCGAGCTCGCCCATGGCGCGAACGAGCATGCGCTGCGCCATCGCGCGCGACTCACCGACCACGACCGCCTGCTGCTCGACGCGCAGCGCGCGTGGCTCGGCGGCGACGCGGACGAGGCCGAGCGGCTGTACGAGGAGATCGTGCGCAGCTACCCCGACGACCTCGAGGCGTGGTTCCTGCTCGGCGACGTGCTCTTCCATCACAATCCGCTGCGCGGCCGCTCGACGGCCGAGGCGAGGCGGGCGTTCGAGAGCGCGGTGGAGTTCGATCCGGACAACGTGAGTGCGCTGGTGCATCTGGCGCGCATCGCGGCGATTGAAGGGCGGCGTGAGGACCTGCGTGCGCTCGTGGAGCGCGTGTTGCGCGTGAGCCCGGCCGGCGACCGGGCGATCAACATGCGGGCGTTGCGCGCCTTCAGCAGCGGAAACGAGATCGAGAAAGCGCGCGTCGTAACGCTGCTGGCGCGCTCGCGGCCGATGACCGTCGGCATCGCGTTCACCGACGTCGTGCTGTACGCGCGCGACTACTCGGGTGCGCGACGATTGTCGCGCTTCTTCGTGAAGCTCACGCGCGCGCCCGAGGAGAACGCGCTGTCCCGCTTCGTGCTCGCGCATCTGGAGCTTGCGTTCGGGCGCTCCGCGGTGGCGTTCGAGGAGCTGCGCGCGGCGGCGGAGCACGAGCCGGCGTGGGCGCTCGAGTTCACGGGGCTGTTCGCGCTGGTCCCGTTCGTCGCGCTGCCGGCGTCGGAGCTGGTGCGCATTCGCGACGAGCTGCTCGTCGCCGCCGACCGTACCGCACCGGCGCACAGAAACCGCGCGCTTGCCGTGCACAACGGTGTTCACCGGGTGGCGCAGCAATATCTGGCCGGGATGCTGAACGCACGTCTCGGACTCGAGGAAGATGCCGAGCGTGTCGCCGCGGCGCTCTGTGCCGGCGGCGAACCGCCCGAGTTCTGCAGTGGACTCGCCGCGAGTATTCGGTCGTCGATCGCGGCGCACGCAGGCGACGCCGCACTGGCGCTTCGGCTGCTCGCGAGCGCGCAGGGTCCGGTGTGGTATCAGGATGCGATCAGCACGCCGTTGCGCGCGCGCGTCCACGACCGGTACAGTCGCGGCGAGCTGCTGCGACAGCTCGGCCGCGACGATGAGGCGCTCGGCTGGTACCGCGCGCTCGGCGAGAGCTCTCCGTACGAGCTGCCGTTCGTCGCCGCCGCGGCCGTGCGGCAGGGAGAGATTCTCGACGCTCGCGGCGAGCGTGCGGCGGCCCGACACCAGTTCGCGCGCGCTGCGGCGCTGTTGAAGCATGCCGACAAACCGATGGCCGAGCTGCGCGACCGGGCGCGCGTTTGACATTGCGGCTGCCGTCTCCAATATCCTGTAGGACACGCGATTCCCTCCCGTGGAGATCGGCCATGTACAACACGTCGCCCCGCATTAGCGCGCTGCTCGCCGGCGGGCTCGCACTGGTATCCGCGTTGCCCGCTTTGCCTGTGATCGCTACCGCGCAGTCACGGCCTACTGTCACCGCGCCGCGCACGGCGCTCGCCGAGCCCGCGATCTCTCCCGACGGGAGAGAGATTGCGTTCGTCGCGGGCGCCGACATCTGGGTGGTGCCGGCTTCCGGCGGTGAGGCACGTCTGCTCGTGTCGCATCCCGCCGCGGAGTCGCGCCCCATGTATTCGCCCGACGGCAAGCAGCTGGCGTTCGTCTCGACGCGCGACGGAAGCGTCGACGTGTGGCTGCTGACCTTCGCGACTGGCGACCTGCGCCGGCTCACGTACGACGACGGCAACGAGCAGCTCGACGGGTGGTCGCGCGACGGGAAGTGGGTCTATTTCTCGAGCTCAGCGAACGACATCTCCGGGATGGCGGACGAATACCGCGTCAGCGCCGACGGAGGCACGCCGATGGCCGTTGCCGCCGATCGGTACGCGACGGAGTACATGGGCGCGCCGAGTCCCGACGGGTCGGTCACGGCGATCGTGGCGCGTGGCAACGCGCAGTCGCAGTGGTGGCGAAAGGGACGCAGCCATCTCGACGAGAGCGAGCTGTGGCTCGTGTCGGGCGACAAGCCGGCATACAAGCAGCTCACGCCACTCGGCGCGAAGCAGCAATGGCCCATGTGGAGCGCCGACGGACACACGTTGTACTTCGTGTCCGACCGCAACGGCGCGCAGAACATCTGGTCAATGCCGGTGACCGGCGTTCCAATGTCGGCGGGCAAACCGATCACTGGCTTCACGGCGGGACGCGTGATGTTCCCAACGATGACGCCCGACGGTAAGACGATCGCGTTCGAGCGCGACTTCGGCATCTGGTCGCTCGACGTGGCCAGCGGGGCGGCGCATCCGCTGTCGATCGCGCTCGTGGGCGCGAACTCGTCGCCCGCGGCGGAGCATCTGACGCTGACGACCGGCTTCCGCGATCTCGCCGTGTCGCCGGATGGAAAGAAGCTTGCGTTCGTGGCGCGCGGCGAGGTGTTCGTGGTGCCGGCGGGTCAGGGCGGCGACGCCCAGCGCGTGACGCGCAGCGTGGCGATGGAACAGATGGTGACGTGGGCGCCGGACAGCCGGCGTCTCGCGTACGCCGCCAATCGCGACGGCAGTTGGCATCTGTACCTATATGACTTTGCTAATAACACCGAGACGCAGCTCACACGTGGCGCGGCGAATGATGTATCGCCCTGCTTCTCGCCAGACGGAAGACAGGTTGCGTACCTCCACGACGGGCGCGAGCTGCGCGTGCTCGACCTCGGCGGAGCCGGTGGGCCGGGAGTTCCGTTGGGCGACGGGCGCGTGATTGGCCAGGGATATTTCGGGCGTCCACCAACGATCTTCGAGCGGCCCATCGCCTGGTCGCCAGATGGAAAGTGGATCGCCTATCTCGCCGGCGGTACCAAGCTGTTCGTGAACGCCAACGTCGTGCCCGTCGCCGGCGGTATGTCGCACCAGGTGAGCTTCCTCTCCGACGCCCAGGCCAACTCGATCTCGTGGAGTCCCGACGGCTCGTACTTGCTGTTGGACTCCGGACAGCGAACGGAGAGCGCGGTAGTGGCGCGCGTCGACCTCGTGCCGCGCACGCCGCGCTTCCGCGAGGATCAGCTCGCGGCCCTCTTCCGGGACGACACGCCGGGACGCACGACGCCTGTTGCGCCTCCCGTGCGAACCGAGCCGGTTGTCACCGATACCACGGTACCGGCGACGCGAGGCGCACGCGCGGTGCGCGTCGTGACTGATGGTGTGCGCGAGCGGCTGTCGGTGCTGCCGATCGGGATGAACGTCACGTCGCAGGCGATCAGCCCGGACGGCAAGCAGCTGTTGGTCGTCGCCGACGTGGCGGGTCAGCAGAATCTCTACACTTATTCGCTGGACGAGCTGGCGACAGATCCGGCGATCGCGCGGCAGCTCACGACGACCCCCGGCCGCAAGACGTCGGTGCAGTGGGCGCCCGACGGAAAGTCGGTCTACTTCCTCGAGCAAGGGCGCATCGTCAACGTGTCGGTCGACACGCACACGCCGCGTACCGTAGTCGCGCGCGCCGAGCTCGACGTCGATTTCACGCGCGAGAAGATGGGCGTCTTCTATCAGGCGTGGGAGTTTCTCAACGACAACTTCTACGATCCGAAATTCCATGGCGTCGACTGGAACGGAGTGCGCGAGACCTACGCGCCGCTCATTGCCGGCTCGCGGTCGCCCGACGACATGCGGCGTCTGCTCAGCCTCATGGTCGGCGAGCTGAATGCGTCGCACATGGGGATCTCGGCGCCGCGCGACGGCACGCCACCGGAGACGGGACGCATCGGGCTGCACTTCGAGCGCGTGCCCTACGAGCAGCGCGGCGAGATGCGAATCTCCGAGGTCGTACCGCTTTCTCCCGCGGCGCTGACCGACAAGATCAAGCCAGGTGATTATTTGCTGGCGCTCGACGGCGTGGCGGTGGGACAGCACGTGAATCTCGATTCACTGCTCGGGTTCAAGGTCGGGAAGCGCGTCGTGTTGACGATTGCGTCGGCGCCCGACGGCACCAATCGCCGCGACGTGGCCGTGCGGCCGACGAACGCCGGAACGGAGAAGACGCTGCTGTACCGCGCGTGGGTCGCCGAGCGACGGGCGTACGTCGAGAAGGCGAGCGGCGGCCGGCTCGGCTACGTGCACATGCTCGACATGGGCGGCACCGCGATCGAGCACCTCAACCTCGATCTCGACAGCGACAACCATGCGCGCGAGGGCATCGTGCTCGACGTGCGCAACAACAATGGTGGATCGGTGAACGGCCACGCGCTCGACGTGCTGCAACGTCAGCCGTACGTGCTCATGGTGCGCCGCGGAGTGCCGCCGATGTCGGGGCGCTCGATCCTCGGCCAGCGCGCGCTCGAGGCGCCGACGGTGCTCGTGACCAACCAGCACACGCTCTCCGACGGCGAGAACTTCACCGAAGGCTATCGCACGATGAAGCTGGGCAAGGTGGTGGGTGAGCCGACGTCGGGGTGGGACGTGTACACGGGAAGCGGCACGATGGTCGACGGCACGACGGTGCGTTTGCCGTTCATGACCAATGCCTCACTCGATGGCACGCCGCTCGAGCTTCGGCCGCGTGCGGTCGACGTTCCGGTCGAGCGCGCGATGGGGGAGAGCTATCAGGGGAAGGACACGCAGCTCGACGCGGCGGTCAAGGAATTGTTGTCGCACCTCGGCCCGCCGCGCGCTGCGCGGGCGACGGGAGTGGGTGAGGGGAAACCGTAGGCCGCTTGGAACGAATATCAGACAGCTTGTTAGTACAGCGTGTCCGTATTCAACACGTTGAGCAACGGTTCGCCCGCGAGGTACCGGCGTAGGTTCCGGCAGAACAGCTCCGTGATGCGCGCATTCTCGCGATCGCTGGTGCTCGCGGAGTGCGGGCTGACGAGGACGTTCGGCATGTCCCACAGCGGATTGTCCTGCGCGGGCGGCTCCTCGGCGAAGACGTCGAGCGCCGCGCCGCCGAGGTGGCCCGATCGGAGCGCGGCGATCAACGCGAGCTCGTCGATCAACGCGCCGCGGCCGATGTTGATCAACACCGCGCCGGCGGGCAGCAGCGCGAGCTCCGCGGCGCCGATCAGATGCTCGGTCTCGTCGGTGTGCGGAGTGATCAACACTAGATACTCGGCGCGGCGCAACACGGTGTGCAGGTCGCCCGGGCCGTAAAGCTCATCGAGGTGCACTGCCGCCGCATCGACGCCGGCGACCGTGCGTTTGACGCCAAGGACGTTCATGTCCATGGCCTTGGCGAGGCGCGCGACTTCGGTGCCGATCCGTCCGACGCCGACGATGCCAAGCGTGCGGCCACCGAGTTCAGCTCCGGCATAGCGCTCCCAGTGGTGGCGGCGCTGGTCGTTGAGCATGCGATGTAGTCCCTTGGCGAACGCGAGCATCGACATGAGACAGAAGTCGGCCAATGGACGCGCGTGCACGCCACTCGACGTCGTGAAAACTGTGTTCGGGAGCCGCCGGTCGTAGGCGAGTCGGCGGACCGTTTGGCCAATGCCTGCGCTGGTGGCGTGCAACCAACGAAGCTTCGGCGCGAGATCTGGCAGATCCTCGCGATGCGTCTGGTCGAAGTCGAACAGGATGTCGGCGCGGCCGAGCAGCTCGCGCCACCGTGCGTCCTGCTCCGCGGTGCGCGTAATCACGTTGTAGTGATCGGCGAGGTACCGCGGCGGCGCGATCAGCCCCGGCTCGTAAACCACGTCGAGCTGCGGGCTCACTTGGCGGATCTGCTCGACGTGCTCAGGCTCGAGGTAGCTGGCGATCAGGACGGTGTGGCGGGAATCGGCGGTCATCGATAGCGGTTCGATCGTGCGGCGTACGTCACAGGTGCGCGGAGATTGGATGAGCACATTCTAGCGCCCGCGGTACGCTGCAACCACTCCCGTCGAGCGACATGACGGAGGGCCTTATTGCCGACACGACAGCGCATCGTTGTTGCTGAACACTCGGCCCGCCTCCGCCGAGCGGATGAATGCGGCGATTGGGCAGAGCGACTGCGTTTGGCCGCCGCCGCCGCGGCGCATGGAGTACGGGCGAATGAAGACACTCGCCGAATCCACCGGCAGGGTCGCGACGTTGGCGTAGAACGCTGCAGCTTTGCCGTCGTTGAACAGATACTGCTCGACGTTCGACACATAGAACGCGCTGACGACGCCGTTGTGCCCCGTCAGGTATGCGCCAATGGCACGAATGGCCCTGGGTCCCGCGAAGTCGCCAGATACGGGCACGATGAGATTTTTCTCATGCAACGACTTGACGTATCTGTAATTCTCTTCCGACGACAGGAAGCTCCGGGGCTGACCGCTCGCGTCGTCGGAGTAGGCGGTGAGCTCGGCGAAGTCGCCGCCACGGCCGCTCGGGCCGCCGCGCGTCGAGATGGCGGGGCCGTAATAATAAAACGCGTCGAACACCGCCTTGAGCTTCGCCGATTCGTCGGCCGTGAAGGTGAAGGCGTGCGTCTTCGTCAGCCGGTCGACGACGCGAACGTAGTCGCGCGCGGATATGGCCGAGTCGGTCTTCACGTTTCGGAACGCGGTCCAGACGTCCTTGATCGGCGTTGCGCTGTCGATGCCGGCGGGGCGCGGCTTGGCGAAGAGGATCGAGATGAAGTCCGCGCGATCCTTCGCCATCTCGAACATCGCCTTGAACATCAAGTGCTGCATCACCGCCTGCCGGCGAATGTCCACGACGAAGGCCAGTTTCGGCCGGATGGCGGCGATGTAGGTGAAGTTCTGTTCCGGCCCAACGCCCATGTACACGCCACCGCTCACGTGCGTGTCGCGCAGCATGCCGTAGAGCCGGCCGACTTCCATCTCGTTCGAGGTGAAGTTGTCCTCGATCTGGAAATAGCCGCCCGGCTCCGAGATCGCGGTCTCCAACGCCCAGTACTCTGCATCGCCAAGCCGTTCCGGTAGCGCGTTGATCGGCGCGAGTGCCTGAACGACTTGTGGCGGCGGCGCCTGAACCGGCGCGCTCGTGACGGCGACCGGAGCGGCGCAGCCGGCCAAGAGCATTGTCATCCTGAGGGAGTATCTCGGCATAGTCATCCCGAGGGAGTGTCTCGGCATTGTCATCCTGAGGGAGCGTAGCGGCATTGTCATCCTGAGGGAGCGTAGCGACCGAAGGATCGCCGTCCTCGCCGAGAGATCCTTCCCCGTCGCTTCGCTTCGGGTCAGGATGACAAACGCCGCGAGTTTCATTTTTTCAGCTCCTTGTCGACCGCCGCCAACTCGGCCTTCGCTTCGGTGACTGCCAGCCGCTGCGTGTTCGTTGGCGCAGCGAAACTTCCCTGTTGCGCGCCGGCTCCATTGAAGCCGCGAGCCACGCCGCCGAGTTTTCCGCGAACGCCGTCGCGTCCTGTCAAACGTCGTTCGAGCGCGGCGAGACGCGTCGCCTCTTCGCCGGCCGCGGCGGTGCGGCGCGTGCGGAGATCCGCGGCACGCTGCTCCACCTGCACCTGAAGTGCCTGCACGTCGAGCAGGAACGTTTCGCGCGCCTTCTGCTGGGCAGTGGTGATGTTGAGCGCTGGATCACCGCGCACCTCGAAGGTGCGCGACGTCGTGTCGCCGTCGACGTCGAGCGTGACCTTGAACGTGCCAGGGGAGACGTACGGACCGCGCAGCCCGATGTCGTGCGCCGGAATCGGCAGTTGCACCGGCGCGTCGACTCGGCCGCGGCCGGCACCGCTACGTCCACCGGCGGGAGCCCCTGCTTCCGGCGGCGGTCCGCCGCCTTCTTCACCGCCGCCACCACCGCCGGCGCCCGCCGTTGCCGGCGGCGGAACGTGGCGCAGATCCCACGTGGTACGGTGAATCACTCCCGGCGACGTGGAGCCGGCGATGTCGCGAATCACCTTGCCGTCCATTCCGCGAACGATGAGCCGAACCTTCTGCGCCGCCTTCGCGAGAGAATAGGTGAATACCGCGCCGTCGGCGGGATTGTCGGCGGCGTACATGCCCTGCGCCGTGTTCGAGATGTCCTCCCAGTACCACATCAACGTGGCGCGCTTCGGCGCGAAGAGATACGTCAGCTTCGCGGCGATCGCGTCGGTCCACTCGGCGATCGGAGACGCGTCGTCGAGAATCCAGATGCTGCGGCCGTGCGTGGCGAGCACGAGGTCTTTCGTGCGCGGTTGCACGACGATGTCGTCGTAGCGCGTGGTCGGAAGGTTGGACGCGAGCCGCGACCATTGCGCGCCGCTGTCACGGCTCACGTACAGCGAGCGCTCGGTTCCGGCGAACAGCACGTTCGCCTTGCCCGGATATTCCTGAATGCTGCGCACTGATGCGTCGGGCTGAAGCCCGCTGGTGATCGTTTTCCACGTCTTGCCGAAGTCGGTGGTGCGCGCGATGTACGGCGCGAAGTCGCCGATGCGGTGCGCGTCGAACGACACGTAGGCCGTTCCGCGCGACGCGCTAGAAGCAACGATACGGCTGACGTACGTGCCGTTCGCCACGCCGGGAACGCCGGCGCTCACCTCGCGCCACGTTGTGCCGCCGTCGGTCGAGACCTGAATGTTTCCGTCGTCCGCTCCCACCCACAGCACCTTGGCGTCGAGCGGAGACTCGGCGATCGTCGTGAGCTCGCTGTAGCCGGATTCACCGTCGTTCTTCGCGATCTTGATGTCCTTGTCGAGCACGCCCATGAGCCGGAGCGTGTCGCGGTTGACCGAACGCGTCAGGTCTTTCGTGCGCGTCCACGTGTTGCCGAAATCTTTCGAGATGAAGAGACGGTTCGCGCCGATGTAGACCGTGCCGGCGGTGTGACGCGAGGCGATGAGCGGCGCGTCCCAATCCCAACGATATGCCGAGTCGCCCTTGGGCGGCTGCGGCTTGATGTCGATGTGGTCGCCCGTCTCGGGATCGAAGCGTTGGACGTTGCCGCCGTCGGAGCTCGAGTAGACGTAGCGATAGCCCGCCTTGTCGACCGCCTGCCCCGTGCCGTCGCTGAAGCCGATCTGCTTCCAATCCTGGTTGAGAATGCCGAGCCAGTGGCGCGTGGCGCTCGGGCCCATCCAGGAGTGCGTGTCCTGCAGGCCGCCGTAGACCCAGTACGGATCGCGATCGTCGACGGCGATCTTGTAGAACTGGCCGATGGGGATGTTGTTCATGCGCGTGTACGTGAGCCCCAAGTCCCAGCTCTCGTGCATGCCGCCGTCGCCGCCCACGAGCGTGTGCCGCGAGTTCGCGGGATCGATCCACATCGTGTGGTGGTCGGTCTTGAGTCCCACGTCGTACGCCGGCGAGTTCGGCATGTTCTCGAACGTTGCGCCGCCGTCCTCGCTCTTGAAGATCGTGACGCCGAGCTCCCACACGCGCTTGTCGTTGGTGGGGTCGATGTAGGGCGCGCTGAAGTACATGGGGCGCGGGTTGGAGCGGCTCATCTTCTTCCACGTCGCGCCGGCGTCTTCGGTGCGATAGGTGCCCGACTCCGTTGCGTGCTCGACGAGCGCGATGAGCACGTTCGGGTTCGACGCGGAGATCGAGAAGGCGATGCGGCCCTTGTCGCCGGCGGGAATTCCGTTCTCCATCTTCTTCCACGTCGCGCCGCCGTCGGTCGTCTTGTACATCGCGCTGCCCGGACCGCCGCCGTTGTAGCCGAACGTGCTGCGCAAGCGCTGGTAAGTCGCGGCGTAGAGCACGTTGGGGTCGCGCGGATCCATCGCAAGATCCGTGGCGCCGGTGAGCGTGTCGACGTAGAGGATCTTGTTCCAGGTCCGTCCCCCGTCGGTCGTCTTGAAGACGCCGCGCTCGGGGTTGGGCTTCCAGAGATTTCCCGCCGCGGCGACGTACGCGATGTTGGAGTTAGTGGGATGGAGCACGACACGTCCGATGGCGCGGGTGTCGGACAGCCCCAAGGACTGCCAGTGTGCGCCACCGTCGTTCGATCGATACACGCCGGTACCCCACGACGAGCTCTGTCGGTTGTTCTGCTCGCCGGTGCCAGCCCAGATGATCTTTGGATCGCCGGGAAAGATTGCGAGGTCGCCGAAGGTGTTGTCGGGCTGGCCTTCGAACACCGGCGTCCAGAAGGTGCCGTGGTTGGTGGTCTTCCAGATGCCGCCACTCGCTGCCGCAACGTACATGGTCGACGGATCCTTGGGGTCGACCTCGATGTCGTGGATGCGGCCGCCTGTGGCGGCCGGACCGATCGAGCGAAAGTGCAGGGAGTCGAACGGCGACTGTGCCTGCGCGAGCGCAGGAAGAAACGCGGCGGCAGCGAAGAAGGTCGCGCGGCGAGCAGTGATCACGGAGAGCGGCTCCAATTGTGGAAGACGATGGACGCTGGAATGTGCAAGCGCGGTGCGGCGATGGCCAGCGCACGTGACGGCGTTTGGACGGCGCTCGTCTATTCGGCGTGTCGTCTCCGTCACCGCTGTCGCCATCGTCTGGTCGGTCGCACCAGCTCTCGCTCGCGAAGCTCGAGCGCGACACCTACGTGCGAGTCTACTTCGTTCGCGACGGAGTCGCCGGCGCCGTGGTCGGCGCGCTCAAGGGGCTGACACGGACCGACGCGCGCATCGCGGATGCGGCCGGGGAGATCGTGGAGATTCCGTTCGCGTCGATGACGCAGGTGAGCGTGCCCGATCTCGACGCGCGATCGGAGAGCTGGGCGAGCGCAATGCCCGATGTCGTGTCGATGCTCGCCGCGCTGGTATTGATCATGGCGCTCGCCACGCTGGTGTACGGTACGCGGCGACTGTCGTTCGGGGATCTCGCGATTCGCGTGATCGGGATTGGAGCGCCGATCGGCTATCTCATTGGCGGACGGTTCGCGAAGCGCGTCAACGACGAACGGCGGGGACTGGTCGTCGAGCTGTCGGTTGCCGCGGCAGTGGGGGCGGCGTGGCTTGGGATGTATGCCGTGCGGAAGGCGCCGGCGCTGCATGCGACCGTGCCGATGCTCGCGACACTCATAGGGGTGACGCTCGTGGGAGCGATCGTTGCAGCCGCGGTGTCGTCGGCAAGAAAAACGACGGCCGGATAGCTCCCTCGCCACTTCGCTCGCCCGCTCCGGCTGGCAACGCCGTAACCGTGTGTCGGGCCTCAACTTACGGCGTTGCGGAAGAGCGGGTCGAGCGTGCCGCGGAGGATTTCTGCGGTGGCGCCGTTCATAACGCGTGCGCCACACCCGTATGGCGGAGCGATGGAACGAAGCGCCGTCTGGAATGGTCTAGTGCATGGGGCCATCTTAACGTTGGCGGTTCAAACGCCGTCTCCAGATCACGCGTAGACTCTATAGAAGGGAATGCGCCTAAGTCTCGGTCTGAAAACTCTTTCCGCGCTCCCGGTGTCCAACCACCCGTAGCTCCACGCTCCTCCCCCAACAGATGATGCCTTCCCTACGCGCGCACGCCCGAGGAGTCCGGCGCGGTCTCCGAGGTCCGATCGGGCGCCGCTCCGGCTTCACCCTCATCGAAATTCTGGTCGTGATCGTAGTGATCGCGATCCTGGCCACGCTCGTTGCGCCGAACATCTTCCAGCACGTGGGCGCCGCGAAGAGCGCGACGGCCAAGTCGCAGATCGAGATGCTTGGCGCCGCGCTCGACGCGTATCGTCTCGACAACGGGCGCTATCCGAGCACCGAGCAGGGACTGAACGCACTGTGGGAGAAGCCGACGATCGACCCGCCGGTGAACTGGCGCGCGCCGTATCTGCGGAAGCCGGTGCCGGCGGACCCGTGGGGACGGCCGTACCTGTTTCTCTTTCCTGGCCAGGTGAACGTGAACGGATACGACCTGCTCTCGTACGGCGCCGACGGAAAGCCCGGCGGCGACGGCGAAGACGCCGACATCCTGAGCTGGAAGTAGGCAGTCGGGTGAGCTGAATGCCGACCTACGCGTATCAAGCCGTCGACGGCTCGGGGAAGCGCACGCGTGGCGAGGCTCAGGCCGCGAGCTCCGGCGCATTGGCGCGGACGCTCGAGGAGCGCGGGCTCTTCGTGCTCGACATGGCGGAATCCGCCGAAGGTGCGGGCACGAAGAAAGGATTCCGCATTGGCCGGCGGCGCGAAGTGCTTGAGGTGACGCGCGCCATGGCCGCGCTCCTTCCCGTCGGGATGCCGCTCGCGCAGGCGCTGAACGCGTCGTCTGGCGTCGCGTCGGGCGACGTGAAGGCCGCGCTGCAGGTGATCCGCAGCCGCGTCGAGCGCGGCGACACACTCTCGGCGGCGCTCGCCGAGCATCCGCGGTTGTTCGCGCCAATTTATGTGGGACTCGTGCGCGCGGGCGAGCGGAGCGGCGACATTGATGGGGCATTTGCTCGTTTGTCCGATCAATTGGAGCGCGACGAGGCGTTGCGCGGAAAAGTCCTCTCCGCGGCGATCTATCCGTTGCTGCTCGCGACCGCGGGCTCCGTCGCCGTGACGGTGCTGTTGTTCTTCGTGCTGCCGCGCTTCGTCACGCTCCTCGAGGGAAGTGGCGCCAAGCTGCCTCGCTCCACGGCGACGCTGCTCGCGTTGTCCGCCGCGTTACATCGCTTCTGGCCGGTGCTGCTGCTCATTCCGTTCATCGGCGCGGCAATCGCGGCGTGGGTGGCGAACACCGACGAGGGCAAGCGCGCCTGGTCGGCCACGTTGCTCGCGCTTCCCGGCGTTCGTACGCTGCGCCGCTACGCGCTCTCCGGACGGTTCGCGCGACTCGTTGGCGTATTGCTCGGCGGCGGCGCGCCGCTGCTCATGGCGCTCGACGACACGATCGAATCGATCGGCGACCCTATCGCGCGCGACGACGCGGTGCGCATTCGTACGCGCGTGCGCGAGGGCAGCTCGCTGCGCGCGGCCGTGGGCGACAGCACGCTCTTTCCGCCGATGCTCGCGCAGCTGATCGGCGTGGGGGAAGATTCAGGACAGCTACGTGTATTTCTCATGAAGGCCGCGGACATTTTCGAGGAGCGCACCGAGCGCGCGACGCAACGCCTAGCCACCTTCGCCGAGCCGGCAATGATCGTGATGTTCGGCGCGATCGTGGCGTTCGTCGCGCTGTCGCTGCTGCAGGCGATCTATGGCATCAACGCGAACTCGTTCAAGTGACGTTCAAGTGATGTCCACGTGACGCGCGCGCGCCGTACCTCCCGCCGCCCCGGCTTCACGCTGTGGGAATTGACGATGGTCCTCCTCGTGATGACCATCGCCGCGAGCCTCGCCGCGCCGGCGTTCGTCTCGTTCGGTTCCGAACAGCCGGCGGGAGCCGCCGACAGGATGGTCGGTTTGCTGCACGACTCGCGAAAGGTGGCGATCGACCACAATGCCACGGCTACGCTGCGTCTCGATCCGAAGACGTTGCGCTATCGCCTCGATACCTCGGGTGTGAACGGCTTCGGTACGTTCACCGAGGGGAAGCTCGAGCTGGGGTTGACGCAGACGCTCGTGACCGATCAGCCGCGGCTGCAGTTCATCTTCCGTCCCACGGGGGCGGCGTTCGCCGATACGGTGGTCGTGCGCGGCGGAGACGTGCCGTGGGTCGTGCGCGTGGATGCATGGAGCGGAGTGGCACGTGCCGATTCGCGATAGGCGTGGCGTGTCCCTTCTCGAGGCCGTGGTGTCCGTGGCCATCGTCGGCATGACGTCCATTGGGGCGCTCGAAGCCGTAGGCAGCGACATGCGCACCGCGGAACGCGCGCGCCGAGCGATCGAGGCGGAGGCGCTGGCGAGCTCGCGGCTCGACTTCATGGACCTCCTCAACGACCGCGAGCTTCAGGCGCTCGCCGACTCGGTGACGTCGGGAAAGTTTCCGCCACCGCTGGATGAGTATTCGTGGAAGACGTCGTCCGCCCCGCTGTCCGACCAGGCCGGCGTGTACGACGTGCATGTCACGATCGCCTGGCCGACGGGCACGTACGTGGCGCGGACGTACGCCTATCGGCGGCCGCCGCTGGCAACCCGCCGATGATCGCGCGCGCGCGGACTGGCATGACGCTCATGGAGCTGGTGATCGCCCTCGCGATCACCGGGTTGATGGCCGCGGGCGGCGCCGCGGCGTTCGGATCGGTCATCGACCATCGCAAGATCATCCGCAACGCGTCGGTGCAGACGGAGCGCGCCGGTGCGCTACGCGAGATGCTCAAGTCGTGGATCAGCGCCGGCGAGATCCGCATCCAGATCGGCGGCGTGCCGCGCGGATTGGCGCGCGGCGTGAGTGCCGCGTCGACGTCGCGCAGCACCACGAGCGCCAGCATCGCGTCTGTCTCCGCGGCGCAGGCGGCCGGCGACGAGTTGCGCTTCACGACGACGGCGCTCAATCCGTCGCTCCTCGGCAACGTGCTCATGCGCCTCTACGTGGACGCCGACGCCAACACGCCCGAGAAGGGGCTGGCGGTCGAGTATCAGCCCAACTTGCAGCAGCCGCTCGTTCGTAAGATGCTGGACTCCACGATCGACACGCTGCGCGTGGAGTTTCTCGACCGCCGCACCGGCCGCTGGTTTGGCGCGGATCAGGTTGCGACGATCGATCCACGCGCCACGCGCGTGACGCTGCTCTCGAGCAAGCCCGGGCAGCAGTCGCGTATCCTCGGCATCCCGATGCTCTTCACCAACGGTTTTCAGACCACTAACACCAACAGGACGCCATGAGATCCCGCCGCGGAGTCGCGCTCATGGCCGCGCTGTGGCTCGTCGTCGCCATCGCGGCGGTGGCGCTGCAGTTCAGCCTCGAGGCGCGCGAGCGCCGAACCATTGGGATCCTCGCATCGGAGCGCGGCATCCAGCGCGCGGCGGCGATGGGCGCGTTATCGCTCGTGCAGGCGCGCCTCGACCAGGCGATCCGTGTCGCGCCGTCTGGAACCAATCCCAATATCGCGCGCCTCGGCGCCTCCGATGCCTGGTACGGCGTCGACTCGGCGTACACCGGCACCGTGTTCGTCGACAGCATGCAAGTTTACGTCGAGGCTCACGACCTTGGCGAAAAGTTGAACATCAACCAACTCAGCGAAAACGACCTGCAGACGTTCTTCAGCTTTCTGTTGAGTGACTACTCGAAGGCCACACAGCTCGCGCAGGCCATCATGGACTGGCGCGACGCCGACAGCATTCCGCGGCCCAGCGGCGCCGAGCGCGACGCGTACATCAAGGCCGAGATGCTCGCGCTGCCGACGAACGCACCCTTCCGCGAAGTGGAGGAGCTGCAAGACGTCATGGGCATGACGCCCGAGATCTACGCGAAGGCGAAGCCGTACTTCACGACCAAAGGCAACGGCCAGGTCAACGTCAACACCGCGCCCGTGCCGGTGCTTCGCGCCCTTCCGGGCATGAACGATCAGACGCTCAACATGATCTTGCAGCTCCGGTCCCAGGGGCGGCGCATCAACAACATCAACGACGTGTTCGCCGCGCAACGCTCCAGGCAGGCGGGCGGACCGGCGGTTACGCCCACCCAGAACGTTCTGGCGACGCGTGTGACCACGATGGTGAACGTCGTCGAGCTCACGATTACGGCGCGCACGGGCCCGCAGGCGCCCCCGTCGAAGCTCACGGCGATCGTCCAGAAAAACGGCGACAACAGCCCGAACGCCAGCGCGAACATCACGTCGAAGCAATGGTGACCGCTACGCGCGCCGAGCCGAGCTCGAAGAAGAAGATTCGCACCGGAATCGCTATCGCGCCCACGGAGCTGTGCGCCGCCGACATCCGGCTCCGCGGCTCAGCTGAGCGCGCGTGGCGCACGGCGCTCGAACCCGGGCCCGCCGACGGCGGGAGCTGGCCATCGCTCGCGTCGGCGTTGAGCGATCTCGCACGATCGCTCGGCGCCACCGGTATCGCGGGCCGAACGCTTGCCGTGTCGCTCATGCCGCCGCTTACGGAGATGCGCCGGCTCGAGCTGCCGCCGCTGCGCGACGAGGAGTTGCAGCGGCTGTTGTCGCGCAACGCGTCGCGCTACTTCGTGAACGCCCGCGGTCCGCAGATCGTGGGCGCGCTCGCCGCGGCGCGCCGTACGCGCGGTGCACCCGGCCCGGTGATTGCGGCGGCGGCATCGGCGCGACTCGTAGCGGCCATTCGGCAGGCGGCGCAACAGGCGGGGTGGGACGTCGAGGTCATTGCGCCCGCCGAGAGCGCGTGGGCGGCCGCCGCGCTTGCGCTCTGGCCGGCGTTCGCGCGACAGAATGCGTGGGCCGTGATCGCACATGTGGATCGCACCGACCTCCTTCAGTTGGAGAATGGCCGGCTGGTGGGAGTGCGGCGCTTTCGCGCCGGTGCCACCGACGCGCCGATGATCGCCGACACGGTGGGAGTCACGGCGCGCATCGGAGTTGCCGGCCCGGCAGCCGTGCGACGCGAGATTAGCGCGGCATTGAGCGCGCTTGGCGTCACCGCGGCCGCTCCGAACGGGGAGTGGGCCGCGGTGTCTGAACGCGCCGACCTGCTCGCGGCGCATTTCGCGGGAAGCGAGGTGGGTCCTGTGCTTCGCGCCGACGACGCCGTGGTGCTCGATCGCCAGCGGGCGCGGAAGGCGACGTGGATCACCGCCGGCGTGGCCGCCGCGCTGCTCGTCGTCGCGGCGTTCATCGAGCTCTGGGGTGTGCATCGCCAACTGCGTCTCGTGCAGGACGAGCGCGCGCGACTACGCCCGCAGATCGCATCGACGCTCGTGGGCCGCACGACGGTGGATGCCGCGTACCGCCATCTCACGACGCTCAACGCCATCGAGAGCGCCGCGCCGCAATGGTCGTCGATTCTCGCCACGCTCAGCGAAGCCGTTCCCGGCGATGCGCATCTCACCGCCGTGCGCGCGCGTGACGACTCAATCATCGTCGACGGGTTGGCCCAGCGGGCCGCGCGCGTCTTCGACGCGTTGGAGAGGACCAGCGTGCTGGTCGACGTGAAGGCGCCGGCGCCCGTGCGCCGCGAGCTGCAAGAGGACGGCACGGCGCTCGATCACTTCACGATCGCCGCGCGCGTGGCGCGTCCGACGGTGTCGCCGCCGCCCGCCACCACGCCCGCATCCGGGCCCGGCGCGCGGAGACCCGGGCAATGAAGTGGAGCACGATGTCGCCGCGCGACCGGCGCGCCGTGGTGATCGGCGCGGTAGTGCTGCTGCCGGGGTTCCTGCTCATCTGGGGCGTGCGTCCGTATCAAGCAGCGCTCTCTGACGCGCGCGATCAGCTCGCGACCGAGCGGGCGACACTCGCGCGCGAGCGCGCGGCGGTGGCCACGGCACGACAGAATCCACAGCTCCAGCACATCGCCGACTCCGCGATGCGCGATATGCGCCCGCGGCTCTTCGAGGGGAAGGACGACGTGATGGCGAGCGCCGAGCTCGCGTCGTACGTCGGCGACGTGGCGCGAAAGACTCGGGTGTGGCTGCAGGATGCCGGCACGCGTCCCGCGACTCCGGCGTCCGACGGCGTGCGAACGTTGCGCGTCGAGATTCGCGCCGAATCGGACATGCTCGGCGCCATGATGTTTCTCCAAGCGCTCGAGCGCGGTCAGAAGCTCGTGCGCATCGACCGCCTCGATATCTCGCGCTCGCCTCGCGCCGATGAGAAGGAAGCGGAAACGCTCTCGATCGCCGCGACGATCTCCGGCTTCGCGGTTGGCGATTCCATCGTGACGCCCGCGGCCCGGCCATCGGTTGCGTCGGCACCTGTGGCCTCGGCGGCACCGCGATGACGATGCGCGAATGGAGCAGGTCTCCGGGAATGCGCATCGCGCTCGGCGTGCTGGCCGCGGCGGCCGTCGTCACGCTTTGGACGCTCGTCCAGGCGTTCCGTGCCCAGCCCTTGCCGGACACGCTGCCGACGACCATCGCCAGCCTTCAGACGATACGTCGCGGAGTCGCCCACCCGCCGGCTGACATTCAGGCCGCAGTCGAGAATGATTTGTTCTCGTCGGACCGCACCGCGCCGTCCTCGCCGTACCGCATGCCCGGAGAGAGCGGTCCGGACGACAAACCGGCGGCGGCACAGCCGGATAAACCGATCGTGCTCGGAACGGCTGTCGCCACCGACGGCCGGCACTTCGCGACAGTTCAACTCGGTGATGCACGTCCGACGCTCGTTCACGTCGGCGACAGGATCGGCGAGTGGGTCGTTCGCTCGATCGAGCGCGGCAAGATCGTGCTCGTGACCGCGGGCGGCACACGCGTCGACATCACCGTGCCCAAGCCAGGAATCTGAAATGTCTATCGTTTCGCGATTGATCCTTCTGAGCATTACCGCCACCACGCTCGCGCGAGCGACACAGGCGCAGCGGCCGGTTGGTGGAGCGCCGCCGCGCGTGCCGGCCGTTCCACCGAAGGTGCAGATGAAACAAGACACCACCAAGAAGACGCAGCAGCCCGCCGCGGCGGTGTCGCTCGACTTTCAGGACCAGGAGCTGCGCGTGGTGCTCGACGCGATCGCCGCCGCGGGCGATCTGAACGTGACGATGACGAACATTCCGTCGCAGCGGGTCACGTTGCATCTCGGACGACCGGTGCCGCGCGACGGCATGGTGGACGTTCTCAAGCAGGTCGCCGAGCAAAACGGCCTCAAGGTCACGCAGTCGGCGAACATCATTCAGATTGCCGGAACGCCGGTCGACAACGGGCGCGGCCAGCAGCAGACGCTCGCGCAGCAATTGTTGCAGCAGCAGCAACAGCAGAATCAACAGCAACAGATGCGGTTGTTCACGTATCGGCTGAAGCACGCGAGCGCGGTACAGCTCGCGCCGGTGTTGACCAACTTGTTCTCCGGCTTCAGCGGCGTGCGGAACATCGGTGGCACGTTCACCATTCCGAATGGCAACGGCGGCTTCACGACGATCACCAACCCCACGGTCGGCGGTCCGCCGAACAACATCACGGTGAACACGCCGGGCCAGACGAACATTCCGACACCATTCGGCGGCGGCGCTGGTCGCGGGGGTGCCGGCGGTGCCGGCGGCGCCGGACGAGGCGGCGCGGCCAACCAGGCGAACCAGGTCGCAAACGCACTGCAGCAGGTGACGGGCGCCCTCTCCGGCCAGGCGGGCGACATCCGCATCATCGCCGAGGAGTCGAGCAACTCGTTGCTCATCCGCGCCACCGACGCCGACTTTGCGCTGGTGCAGCAGGTTCTCGGCAGCATCGATCTTCGGCCCCTTCAGGTACTGATCGAGGTGACGATCGCCGAGGTGCAGCGGACGCACGATCTCGACCTGGGCGTGTCGGGCAATGTTCGACGGACATCGACGAGCGGACGGTCGATCGACACGCTGCTTGCGCCGGCAACCTCGAGCGCTCGCGACTTCATCGTGGCGCTCACCGGCGGGCACGGCACGATCAACTACAACATCGCCATCGCCGCGCTGCAGGAGCGGGGCGACGTGCGCGTGCTGTCGCTGCCGGTGATCATCGCGCAGAACAATCGGCAGGCCACGTTGAACGTGGGTTCGTCGCGGCCGTTCGTGCAGGTGTCGCAGACGGTCGTCAATGATCCGACGGGCCGCGTGCAGACGGTGCAGTACATCGACGTCGGCACCGTGCTCACGATCACTCCGACGATCAACCCCGATGGCTACGTCAACCTTCAGGTGTCGCAGACCGACAACAGCGCCACGAACGAAGTGCAATTCGACGCGCCGATCATCAACAAACGCGAAGCGACCACGCAGATCTTCATTCGCGACGGACAGACCACGGTGATCGGCGGTCTCGCGGGCAAGACGCACGCGTCCGATGTCTCTGGCATTCCCTTTCTCAGCCGCATTCCGCTCATCGGACCGCTCCTCTTCGGCCGCACGACGCGCAACGAAGACACGAGCGAGCTGTTCCTCTTCCTCACGCCGCACATCATCTCGAGCGACGAGGACATCGACAAGCTTCGCCAAGCCGTGCAGAACGGCAGCGATCTGTTGAAGGACGTCGACATCGGACCGCGCATCGTTCCGAAGCCCGACACGCTGCGGATCAAGCCGGATACCGCGAAGAAGCCGCCGACGGCGGCGGATTCGCTGACGACGCTCCGCCGCCGTCCGCCCGAGCCGCCCGCGGGTACGCCATGGCGGTAGCCGACCGTCCCGACGCGCATCACTCGGCGAGCGAGCTGCTCGAGGTCGAGCGGCTGACCACGGCGCTCTCGGCCGACTGGCTCGAGCAGTACGGCGTGCTCCCCCTTCGACTCGAGGGCGACCTGCTCGTAGTCGGCACATGGATGGATCGAGTCGAGCCGCTGGCGCTCGACGACCTGCGGCTGCTTTTCGGCGCGCAGGTCTCGCTCGAGCGCTACTCCGATCATGATTTGCGCACGGCGATTCGGCGCGTCTATGCGCCCGAAGCCGCGACCGCCGAGGGTGTGATCGCCGGCATGACGAGCGAGATGCGGTCGGCCGACGCGGAAGAAATTCCGCTCGACGACCTGCTCCACCTCGCCAACGAAGCGCCGGTGGTGCGGCTCGTGAATCTCTTGTTGATCGAGGCGCTCGACTCCCGCGCGTCGGACGTGCACCTCGAGGGCTATCAGGACGGCCTTCGCGTGCGCTACCGCGTGGACGGCGTGCTGCAGAACGCGCCGTCGCCGCCGCCGCATCTCACCGCGGCGATCATCAGCCGGTTGAAGATCATGGCCGAGCTGGACATTGCCGAACGGCGGCTGCCGCAGGACGGGCGCATCCGCCTTCGTCTGCAGAACCGCCAAGTCGACGTGCGCGTCTCGACCGTGCCGACGCTGCGCGGCGAGAGCGTGGTGCTGCGTCTGCTCGACAAGGAGCGCGGGCGAATCTCGCTTGTCGAGCTCGGGATGGCGGCCGATACGCTCGAGCTCTTTACGGAAGTCGTATCGCGGCCCCACGGTATCGTGCTCGTGACGGGCCCGACCGGCTCCGGCAAGACGACGACGCTATACGCCGCGGTCGAGATGATTCGCACGGGGAAGGAGAAGATTCTCACCGTGGAAGATCCGGTGGAGTACGAGCTCGCCGGCGTTCCGCAGGTGCCCGTGAACGAAAAGGTTGGGATGACGTTCGCCGGCGCGCTGCGCGCACTGCTGCGTCAGGATCCCGACATCATCCTCGTCGGTGAGATTCGCGACGCCGAGACGGCGCAGATCGCTACGCAAGCGGCGCTCACCGGCCACCTCGTGCTGTCCACGCTGCACACCAACGACTCGCCCACGGCGCTGACGCGTCTGCTGGATCTCGACGTCGCCGCATATCTCGTGGCAAGCACGGTGGACGCTGTGCTTGCGCAACGGCTGGTGCGCGTGATCTGCCCGAGCTGCAAGGTGGAAACGACGCCGGACAAGGCTGCGTACAGGCGAATCGATGTGGCGGGGCTCGGCTTGTCGCGCGTGTGGAAAGGGGCAGGATGCGAGGAGTGCCGCCACACCGGGTATCGTGGGAGAACTGGGTTGTACGAGCTGCTGGTGATGGACAACGACTTACGGCTCGAGGTGCAGAAGCGGCGCGGATCGGAAGAGCTGCGGACGATGGCGGTGGCGAAGGGAATGCGCACGCTGCTCGACGACGGCGTGCGCGCGGCGCGAGATGGGGTCACGACCATCGATGAGGTGTTGCGCGTCGCGCGGGCCTGAGGCCGCTGTCACGCGAATTCGAGCGTTTGTCGCTTCGTTCGCACGGTGGTTGCTGCGTGCCGGTCGGAGCGCGTCGCGGTGACGGGCTCGGACGCAACCGCAGAACGAGGTGAGCTCATGTACCAGAAGACAATCATTACCGCCGCTGCGCTCGTGATCGCCGGCGCGGTCGGCGCTCGGGCGCAGACGGGTACCGAGTGGTACACGCCGATGGGAACGACGTGCAACGGCGTCGACGTGAGCAAGGCGCGCGAGGTCAAGATCAAGACGAATCTCTATGACCCGAACACGATGATCTCGCCCGACTCGGCCAAGGTCATCGCGCTGTGCGTCGTTCCGGGGCAGATCGGCTCAGGCGAGATGAACGTCGCCGACGGACGTACCGTGTACGCGATCGACATCATTCCCGACAAGAAGAAGACGCACGCCAAAGTGAACATCGACGCGCAGACGGGCGCGGTGCTGTCGTCCAAGCAGTTCGGCGGGCTGCGCGGTCTCGCCGGATGGGTCAAGGAGAGTGCCGATCACAAGAAAAACGTGAAGCCGTAGGGATCAGCGCGGGAGCGGTTCGGAGGAGCTTCGGAGCTGCGGCGCAACGCGCACGGCGGTGCCGTAGCACAGCACCTCCGACACGCCCTGCATGATCTCGGTGGCGTCGTACCGAACGGCGATCAGCGCGTTGCCGCCCAGCCCCGTCGCGTGCTCCACCGCTTTGGCGAACGCGTCGGCGCGGGTGCGCTCGCACAGCTCGGCGAGGAGAGAGATGTTCCCCCCGCGCACGGTTTGCAGCACGGCCCCTAGCGATCCGAACAGCGATCGGGAGCGCACGACGATTCCGCGAACGATGCCGAAGGTCTGAACGACGTCGTACCCGTCGATCGAGTTCGCGGTGGTGGTGATGAAGTCGACGGCCGGTTGGCGGGGCATGGCGCAGCTCGCGATGATGGTGATCTCGAATGTGCCCATTCGAGGCCGGATTCGCCATGCCGTTGCGCTTGGCCCCCTCCCGCCAAAGCCAACCATGACGCATCGTTTGGCATGCCAAAATTCTCCCTCGGTGCCGCAATCGCCGCCATTCTGGTGGCCTGTCCTCTCTACGCTCAACAACAGGTCGACATCCTCATTCGAGGAGGCACCATCGTCGACGGATCGGGTGGCCCCGCACGCGCCGGCGACGTCGGTATTCGTGGCGATCGCATCACGTTCATCGGCAACGCCGCCACCAGCCGTGTTGCCGCCACCAAGACGATCAACGCGAAAGGACTGATCGTCGCGCCTGGATTCATCGATCCGCACACCCATACCGGTGGCGACCTCTCGAATGCGCAGCGGAAGTCGAACCTTCCGTACCTGATGCAGGGTGTGACGACCGTCATCACGAACAACGACGGCGGCGGTCCGGTCAACATCGGCGCGCAGCTCGCCGAATGGACGAACAACGGCATTGGCACCAATGCCGCCGTGTACATCGGGCAGGGCTCGGTGCGCGGCGCCGTGCTCGGAATGTCGGACGGCGCGCCGACCGCGGCCCAGCTCGACTCGATGCGCGCCATCGTCGCCCGCGGCATGGACCAAGGCGCCATCGGCATGTCGACGGGCCTGTACTACGCCCCTGGCAGCTACGCGCCGACCGAGGAAGTCATCGCGCTGGCGAAGGTGGCGGCCGGCAAGAACGGCATCTACGACTCGCACATTCGCGACGAGAGCTCCTATACGGTGGGCCTGATCGGCGCGATCAACGAGGTGATCCGCATCGGACGCGAAGCGCACATGCCGGTGCACGTCTCGCACATCAAGGCGCTCGGCACCGACGTGTGGGGACAAAGCGATACCGTCATCGCGCTGATCAAGACGGCGCGGGCACAGGGCATCGACGTCACCGCGAGCCAATACCCCTACACCGCGTCGGGCACGAGCGTCGGCGCGTCGCTGCTGCCGCGGTGGGCCGAGGCAGGCGGGCGCGACTCGTTGCGCGCGCGCGTGGCCGATCCCGCGACGCGGGCGCGGCTGGTGAGCGAGATGGCGAACAACATGCGCCGGCGCGGCGGCGCCGCGTCGCTGCTCATCACGAACACACGCGACTCCAGCATTCTGGGCAAACGGCTCGACGCGATCGCCAAGCAGCGCGGCGTGTCACCGATCGAGGCGGGGCTGCAGATCATCCTCGCCGGCGACGCCTCGGTCGCGTCGTTCAACATGAACGACAAGGACATCGAGAAGTTCATGAAGCAGGACTTCGTGTTCACCGACTCCGACGGCAGCGACGGCCACCCGCGCAAGTACGGCACGTTTCCGAAGCTGCTGCGTGAATACGTCTACACGAAGCACGTGCTCACGCTGCCACAGGCCGTGCGCCGCAGCAGCGCGTCGACGGCGAAGTTTCTCGGCTTCAAGGATCGTGGGTCGCTCGCCGTTGGATCGTACGCCGACGTGATCGCGTTCGATCCGGCCACGGTCGCCGATCGCTCGACGTACGAGCAGCCGACCCTTCTCGCCACGGGAATGAAGTACGTGCTCGTCAACGGCGTCGTCGCGATCGACGGCGGCACGTATACCGGTGCAACCGCGGGGAAAGTGCTACATCGGTGAACCAATTTTGTAACTAGCGGCGACACTCATCGCATCATATGTTCGCCGCGGCACTGACGCCCCAGTCATGCCGCGGCGTTGTCGTTCCCATGCGAGTCATGTGAGCGCGACGCCTCCCGCCACCCGTCCGAGATCCCGCTGGAGGTTTCCGCTGTGAGCATCGTTGCACTCGGCGTCAAGCGCTTGTCGAGTGGAGCCGCGATTGCGCTCCTCTTCCTTCTTTCCATCACCGCGGCAGCGCAGGCACAGGCCGGCCGTATCACCGGGACCGTGACCGATTCCGCCGCCGGGTTTCCCGTTGCCGGCGTGACGGTTGCCGTCACCGGCACGCGGTTCGCCGCGTTGACATCCGATGACGGCCGGTTCACCATCGCGAACGTCCCGCCTGGCACGTACAGGCTCGAAGCGCGACGCCTCGGCTATGCGCCCGTGTCGCGCGCCGGCGTCGTCGTGACCGCGGGTCAAGCCACGACTGTGGAGTTCAAGACGCAGACGACGGTGCTCCATCTGCAGGAGACCGTGATCACGGGCGTCGTCGATCCAACGGCGGGCACCAAGGTGCCGTTTACCGTGGGCCGCGTGACGAAGGAGGACATTCCCGTTCCGCCAACCAACGCCGTGGCGGCGATTCAGGGCAAGATCGCCGGCGTGGCGATCGTGCCGCCGGCGCAGCCGGGCGATGGCATCAGCGTGCAGCTGCGGACGCCGACGAGCATCAACAAGAGCAACGCGCCGCTCATCGTCGTCGACGGAGTGATCCTATCCGACATCGACGCGTCGTCGGCGGATCTCAACTCGCTCGACATCGAGAGCATCGAAGTCGTGAAGGGTGCCGCGGGCGCCTCGCTCTACGGTTCGCGCGCCGCCAGCGGCGTGATCCAGATTCGCACGGCGCGCGGCAGCGGGCTCTCGCTGGGCCAGACGCAGTTCACGGTGCGGTCGGAGCTCGGCGGAAGCTCGATGAGCCGCGACGTCCAGCGCGCGCGGTATCACTATTATCTCACGAACGCCAACGGCGACTACGTGAACGCCGCCGGCGCGGTGGTGACTCGCGATTTTCGCGTGACTCGTCCCGCGGCGACGCGCTTTCAGGACGTCGCCTACAACACGCCGATCTACAATCCGGTCGCCGAGGTGTTTCACCCCGGCAGCACGAGCAACAACTCGATCAACATCGCCCAGAACGGCGACAAGACGAACTTCCTGACGACGGTGTCGCACAACCGACAGGACGGTGTGCTGCGCGATCACGGGGGATACGACCGCACCGACTTCCGCATCAACCTCGATCACCGTCCGCGCGACGACGTCCAGCTCTCGGTGAGCGGCTACCATTCCCGCTCGAACCGCGAGGAGCTCGATCCGACCAACGGAGCCGGAGGCGGAAATCTGTTCTTCAATCTCACGGCGACGGCGCCGGACGTGAACCTGCTGCAGCCCGACCCCGACGGCACGAAGTACATCTTCCAGCCGGATCCGCAGGGCGTGCATCCGAGTCCACTGTACATGGCGGAGACGCAGAAGAACACCACGCAGCGCATCCGCACGCTTGGCAGCATGGACCTGCGGTACACACCGCGCCAGTGGTTCTCCGGCGATGCGAACGTGAGCTACGATCGGTCCGACATGAACCAGTCCTTCTTCCTCAATCGCGGACTGAAGTCGGAGAACGCGGCGACGGGCGACCCTGGCTTTTTGCAACTGTACAACGCCTACACCACGGCGCTGAATGCGTCGGCGAGCGCGAGCTTCCTCAAGAACTTCGGAAAGCTCACCGGCCGATCGACCGTTCGCGCGCTGGTCGAGGAGCAAAAATTCCAAGACGAGACGGCGACGGGAACCAACTTCGCCGTCGGCGGCGTGCCGCGTCTCGACGCGGCCCTGTCGCGCAGCAGCGCGTCGTCGCAGAACGAGATCAACGCGCAGGGCTATTTTCTCACGGCGGGTTTCGATTACGACAGCCGTCTGATCATCGACGGTCTCGTGCGGCGCGACGCGAGCTCGCTCTTCGGGGCGGGCGAGCAGTGGCACACCTACACTCGCGAGAGCGCGGCCTATCGCATGGCGCAGGAACACTGGTGGCCCTGGCAGCGGGTGAACGAGTTCAAGTTCCGCTTCTCGCAGGGCACTGCCGGCACGCGCCCGTCGTTCGCCGACCAGTACGAGACCTACACGATCGGCGCGAACGGCACGCTCGCCAAATCCGCGCTCGGCAACCGCTTCCTCAAGCCGGAAACGGCGAAGGAGACGGAGTTCGGCCTCGACGTCATCGTCGACAACCGGTTCTCGCTGCAGCTCTCACGGGCGAATGAAAAGACGACCGACGAGCTGGTACAGATTCCGCTGCCCGGTGCGGTCGGCTTCACGTCGCAGTGGCAGAACGCCGGAACGGTGGTCGGCAACACGCTCGAAGCAACCTTCGAGGCTGAATTGCTCCATCGCGGCACGACGTCGTGGAAGATGGGCATCACGGCCGATCGCTCGCGGCATCACATCTCCGAGTTCAATCGCAGCTGCGTTCGCACGAACACGATCTCGTACCGCTGCGCGGGCGAGGATCTGAGCACGATGTACGGCAACGCGTTCGTGCACTCGCTGGCGAATCTGCCGGCGTCGCAGTCGAGCGCCGCGCCGGGCACGTTCGAGGTGAACGACGATGGCTTGCTCGTCGCCGTCGGAGCTGGCAACCATTACACGTCGGGCAAGTGGGGCACGACCGTGGTGAGCAACGGCACCACCTATCAGTGGGGCATGCCGATCGTCCAGCTCGATTCCACCGGCCAACAGGCAATCATCAAGATCGGCAGCGGCAATCCGCGCTTCCACTACGGTATCTCGAACAACATCCAGTGGCACGGCATTCAGTTCTACGGATTGATCGACACCCAGATGGGCGGCCAGATCTACAACCAGAACAACCAGCGCAGCTATCAGTACCAGCGCAGCTCCGACGTCGATCAGGTCGGCAAGGCCGACTCGCTGAAGAAGACGATCGATTATTACTCGCTCGTCTACAACGGCAACGCGATCGAAGATTGGTTCGTCGAACCGGGCGGCTTCGTGAAGCTCCGCGAGCTGTCGGCGACGTACAAGATTCCCCCGCGCTTCCTCTCGCGCATTCCGGGCAACCGCGGCGTGGGCGCGTCGTTGTCGGTCATCGGACGCAACCTCAAGACATGGACGCGCTACTCCGGGTACGATCCGGAGGTCGGCACGGTGATCAATCGTCTCGACACGTACGCGTATCCGCAGTACCGGAATTTCACCGCCGTTCTTCAGGTCCAATTCTAACCCACACGGGGGGAGCTTCTCGATGTCACTTCGATCGATAGCGCGTCGCTTTGCGTGGGTACCGACCTGCGTGGCGCTCGCGGCATGTGCGGACCTCACGGTCCCGAACAACAACAACCCCGATCGCCTGCGCGCCACGAGCACGCCGGGCGACGTCCAGGCACTGATCGCCTCCACGTTCCAGCGCTGGTGGCCGAACGTCTACAGCACCACGCCCACCGTCATGTTCGGCGCGATGGGCTACGAGTTCAGCACGCCGTTCCTCTGCTTCGCCGGCCAGCCGATGGAGCAGGAGCCGCGGCCGGCGTGGAACAACTCGTCGGCGTTCACGAACGCCAACGTGGCTTCGACGACCTGGCTCAACTTCTACGGCGTGATCTCGCTGGCGAACGACGGCCTGCAGGCGCTCGACCGCGGCGTGAACATCGGCACCAACGGCGCCGACAACGCGCGTGCACGCGCGTTCGCCAAGTTCATGCAGGGGGTGGCCCACGGCTATCTCGCGCTCATGTACGACAAGGCCGTGATCATCGACGAGCATGCGGACGTCGATACGCTCGCGACGCCGACGTACTCGCCGTATCCGGAAGTGATGGCGGCCGCGATCACGATGCTCAAGGCGTCGATCGCGATCTCCGACACGGCAACCTTCACCTTGCCCACCGTGGGTTGGGTGCCGGGGCTCGCGCTCACCAACAAGGATCTGTCGCGTCTCTCGCACACGTTCATCGCGCGCTTCGAGACCTACGTCGCCCGCAGCGCCACCGAGCGCGCCGCGGTGAACTGGGCCGACGTCATCACGCAGGTGGACGCCGGCATCACCGCGGATTTCGCGCCGATCGGTGCGCCAAGCGTGCTGTCCGACAGCTACAAGCAGGTGGCCGCGCGCGTGCGCACGATTTCCGGCGACTACATGCGGCCGGGCGGCTGGCTCGTTGGTCCGGCGGACTCGACAGACGGCTGGAAGAACTGGGTCGCCACGCCCGTCGCGAATCGCGTCGCGTTCCAACTGCGCACGAAGGATCGCCGCATCGTGGGCGCCGCGGGTCCCACCGCGCCGGGCACGTACATGGCGTACGATCCGAACATCAGCTTCTTCAACCCTACGCGCGGCACGTATCTCCAGTCCTTCTATTACTATCTGCGCTACGGCGCCGGCCAGTCGTTCCAGAACGGTCCGCTCGTCGCCATTGGGCGTACGGAGCTCGACATGCTCAAAGCCGAAGCGCTCATTCGTCTGAACCGCGCCACGGAAGCGGTGCCGCTCATCAACAAGACGCGCGTCGCCAACGGCAAGTTGCCGGCGCTGGACGTCAACGGGCCGACCGACGAGGCCGGATGCGTTCCGCGGAAAACCACGGGTGCGTGCGGCAGTCTGTGGGACGCGCTCCGCTACGAAAAGCGCATCGAGGGTGCGGGCGTCGACGGACAGGTGGCATATTGGGATTCACGCGGGTGGAACACGCTCGCCGTCAACTCCTTCATTCAGTTCCCGATTCCCGGGCGCGAGCTCGAGATTCAACGGTTGCCGATCTACACGTACGGCGGTGGCGGTCCGGGCAGCGCACCCGCACCGACGTGGGACAAATGTCCGGCATCCGTCACGTTGGCGCGGTGTTCGTAAGCACGAGGAGCGTACCGTAGCACAACACGACGATTCAACCAAAGTACCAGGGGCGCCGACCACAGCGGTCGGCGCCCGTTCGTCGTTTGTACAACCTGCGCGCTCGCCCACCGGCTCTTCCGCGGGCAGCTCGTTCACGCCGTTGCAGGATTTTACGGGCACGATCACGCCGGCCGACCTGCACTTCGAGGTGCACCACGCCGGCGTGCCGGCGATCGACCCGGCAAAGCACACACTGCTCGTGCACGGACGTGTCGATCGTCCAACCGTCTTTTCGCTCGCCGACATCAAACGCTTTCCGCAGGTCACGCGCACGCACTTCATCGAGTGCGCGGGCAACGGCGTGCTCGGCTGGGGCACGAATGAGTTCGGCAAGCCGAACCCCGCGCTCACACCGCAGCAGATCGCCGGCCTGACGAGCAACTCCGAATGGACCGGTGTTCCGCTACGCGTGCTGCTCGCCGAGGCAGGGGTACGCCGCGGTGCGGCGTGGTTTCTCGCCGAAGGGGGAGATGCGTGCCTCATGGCGCGCAGCATCCCGATGGAAAAAGCGCGCGACGATGCGTTGGTGGTCTGGGCGCAGAACGGCGAGCCGTTGCGGCCCGAACAGGGATTTCCGCTTCGGCTGTTGCTACCCGGATGGGAAGGCAGTACGAACGTGAAATGGCTGCGCCGCATCGAGCTCGGAACGCAACCATGGATGACCCGTTGGGAGACCGCGACGTACACCGATCCGCTCGCCAACGGTACGGCGCGACAGTTCGCATTCGAGATGGACGCGCGCTCGATCATCACGTCGCCGTCGCATCCGCAGACGATCGAACGCGGCTGGCGGCAGATCAGCGGCCTCGCCTGGACCGGACGCGGCAAGATCACTCGCGTCGACGTGAGCACCGACGGCGGCCGCACGTGGGTAACGGCCGTTCTTCAGGATCCCGTTCTCTCCAAGGCGCACACGCGCTTCACGCACATGTGGGAGTGGGACGGGCGTGAGACGATCATCATGAGCCGCGCCGTCGATGAGACGGGATACGTACAGCCGACACGCGCGCAGTTGATCGAAGCGCGCGGCATCGGCACGCTCTATCACTACAATCCGATTTATGGCTGGCGCGTGATGCCGAACGGACGCGTCTTCTTTTACGGTGCGACCTGATGCACCGCGCATTCGTCGTCGGCGTCGCGCTGGCGGTCGCGGCCTGCCGCATGGACAACACCGCCAAGGGCCCGAGCCGCTACGCGCTCGGCCGCGCGGCTACGGCAGCCGAAGTCGCGGAGCGCGACGTCGACGTCAGTCCGGACGGGGCCGGGCTTCCCGCCGGACGTGGTACCGTCGCGCAAGGCGCGGCGCTCTACGTGGCGCAGTGCGCTTCGTGTCACGGCGCGAACGGGGAAGGAATTCCGCCCTACCCAAAGCTGATCGGCCGCGATCCTGCCGCGGAAGGATTTCCCTTCGGGAAAGACCCGCGCGCGGCGCGCACGATCGGCAACTACTGGCCGTACGCTACTACGGTGTTCGACTACGTGCGGCGCGCGATGCCGCAGCCGGCGCCCGGCTCGCTCACCGACGATCAGGTGTACGCGATCACCGCGTATCTGCTGGCGGCGAATCGGATCATTCCCATGACCGCGACGCTCGACTCCGCGTCGCTCGCCGCGGTGAAGATGCCGTACGCCAATCGCTTCGTGCGCGACGATCGGCGAGGAGGCAAGGAGGTCAGGTGACAATTGTCACCTCGTTCTACTGACGTTTCAGAATTGTTTGATGGGTGAAACAACGCGTACTCTTCGACCGTGATGATGGATGTCTCTCTCCGGTCAGTGTGCTGCATGCGCTCTCTCGCTCTCACCGCTCTCCTGCTTCCTGCCGCGCTCGGCGCGCAGTCGCGGAGCACTCTGTTTCACGACGTTCGCCTGTTCGACGGGACGCGCGTCACCCAACACCGCGACGTGCTCGTTCGCGACGGCAAGATCGCCGGTGTCGGCGGGGCGATCGCCGCACCCGCGGGCACGCAGGTCATCAATGGCACTGGGAAGACGCTCCTCCCCGGGCTGATCGACTCGCACACGCATTCGTGGGGCGACGCGCTCACCAGCGCGCTGATGTTCGGCGTCACGACCGAACTGGACATGTTCACCGACAAGACGTGGGCCGCGCAGATGCGCGCCGAGCAACGCGACGGCAAAGCCAACGCACGCGCCGACCTGTTCTCCGCCGGCACGCTCGTGACCGCACCGAAGGGACACGGCACCGAGTACGGAATGTCGATTCCCACCATCACGACTCCGGACTCCGCGCAGGCGTTCGTCGACGCGCGCATTGCGGAGGGTTTGGATTACATCAAGCTGATCCTCGACGACGGACATGCATACGGGCTCACGCTGCCGACAATCGACGACGCAACGATGCGCGGCGTGATCGCGGCGGCGCACAAGCGCGGCAAGCTCGCGGTGGTGCACATCGGCGACCTCGCGGGCGCACGCGCGGCAATCGCTGCCGGCGCCGACGGTCTCATGCACCTCTTCGTCGATCGCGATCCCGATCCGGAGTTCGGCCGCTTCGTTGCCGCGCACCACGCGTTCGTCGTCCCCACCTTCGTCGTGCTCAAAGGCGTCACCGGCTCGGCGGGTGGAGCGCCGCTCGTTACCGACCGCAGAACCGCTCCGTACCTGACGACGGCCGAAGTGACGGCGCTCGGGCAGACGTTTCCCATGCGCACCGGCGTTGCCATGTCGTACGGCGCAGCCGAGAAGTCGGTGAAGCAGTTGGTGGCCGCGGGCGTTCCCGTGCTCGCCGGCACTGATGCAGGCAACCCGGGCACGTCGCATGGTGCCGCGCTGCATCGCGAGCTCGAGCTGCTCGTGCTCGCAGGAATGACGCCGACGCAGGCGTTGGCGGCGGCGACGAGCGCGCCGGCCAAGGCCTTTCGTCTCGCCGATCGCGGTCGCATCGCGAAAGGGCTTCGTGCCGATCTCGTTCTCGTGAATGGCGATCCGACGACCGACATCACGGCAACCCGCGACATCGATGGAATCTGGAAAGGCGGTGTGCGGGCCGATCGCGCGGCGTACGCGGCCGCCGTTGCGGCGGCCAGCGCCCAAGCGCACGCGATGCCCGCCGGCGCGGCCGACGGATTGGTCAGCGACTTCGAGAGTGGCAAGCCCGACGCGCGATTCGGCTCCGGATGGATCGTGTCCAACGACGCGATGGCAAATGGAAAATCCAGCGGCGAGATGGCGGTCGTGGAGGGCGGCGCGAATGGCAGTGCGAAGTCGCTGTCCGTAACCGGCACGATCTCCGGCGCGGTCGCATACGCCTGGGCGGGCGCGATGTTCAATCCCGGAACCACGCCGATGCAGCCCGTGAACCTGTCGTCCAAGAAGGAGATCACCTTCTGGACAAAGGGCGACGGCAAGAGCTATCGCGTGATGATCTTCGCCGAGAGCAAGGGGTACACGCCGCTCGTGCAGACGTTCGTCGCTGGTCCCGAGTGGACGCAGGTCACGATGCCGCTGTCCACGTTCGGCGGAATCGACGGGCACGGCATCATGGGGCTGATCTTCGCCGGTGGCCCGCAGCCGGGCAGCTTCTCCTTTCGGATCGACGATGTCCGCTTCCGGTAGTCCAATCGCGCGGTTGGATCGCGTCACGAAACGCTACGGCGACATCGCCGCGCTGCACGACGTGAGCCTCGAGCTGCATCAGGGTGTGACCGCGCTGCTCGGACCCAATGGCGCCGGCAAGACCACGGCGGTGAAGCTGCTCCTCGGACTCGCCAAGGCGACGAGCGGCAGCGTCACCGTTCGCGGCGGCGACCCGCGACTCACGTCGACGCGCGAGCAGATCGGCGCGATGCTGCAGGTGGGCAAGGTGCCGGAAACGCTCCGCGTGCGCGAGCACGTGGATCTCTTCCGTCACTACTATCCCAAGCCGATGCCGGCGGCGGACGCGATCGAGATGGCCGGCCTCACCGGCTTGGCGGACCGAAAGTTCGGACAGCTGTCGGGCGGCGAGCGGCAGCGTGTGCTCTTCGCGCTCGCGCTGTGCGGCGATCCGGCGCTGCTCGTGCTCGACGAACCCACAGTGGGCTTCGACGTCGAGACGCGCCGCGCCTTCTGGGATCGCATCGCGGCATTCGCGCGCTCCGGACGCAGTGTGCTGCTCACCACACACTATCTCGAGGAGGCCGACGCGCTCGCCGACCGCATCGTGGTCATCGATCGCGGTCGTATCGTTGCCGACGGCACGCCGATCGCGATTAAGTCTCAGAGTGCTACTAAAATCATCCGCTGCACGACGTCGATTCCCGTTCTCGACCTCCAGGTGATGTTCGGCGTGCAATCGGTCCGCCTCACCGGCGGACGCGCCGAGCTGCTCGTCTCGATCGCCGAGCCGGTGGTGCGAGAGCTGCTCGCGCGCGACCCCGGCCTTTCGGATCTCGAAGTCGCCGGCGCGGGTCTCGAGGAGGCGTTCCTCGCCATCACGCATTCCAACGACGCGGTGCCGGCATGACGGCCAAACGCCTTTTCTCGATCCTCGCGGCCGAGACGAAATACGAATTTCTGAAATTGGTCCGCATGCCGGCGTACGCCGCTCCCGTCCTCTTCTTCCCGCTGATGTTCTACGTGATCTTCGGGCTGAGCTTCGGCGGCGCGCGCGCCACGTCGTCGTCGACGATGGCATCGTACATGCTCGCGTCCATGGGCACCTTCGGTGTCATCGGTGCGGCGATGTTCGGGCTCGGCGTGTACGTGGCGAGCGAGCGAGGCCAGGGTTGGCTCACGGTCAAGCGCGCCAGCCCCATGCCGATGGTCACTTATCTTGGCGCCAAGATGCTTGTCGCCATGATATTCGGCGCGATCATCGTCGCCTGTCTATTCACGCTCGGCGCGACCTTTGGTCACGTGACCCTGTCGCCGGGTGCCTGGGCGTCGCTCGGCGCCGTGCTGGTCGTCGGCGCGATTCCGTTCTGCGCGCTCGGGCTCGCCGTGGGCTATCTCGCCGGTCCAAACTCGGCTCAGCCGATCGTGAACCTGCTGTATCTGCCGATGGCATTCGCGTCGGGCCTCTGGGTGCCGCTCGAGATTCTGCCGCAGTTCATTCGGCGCATCGCACCCTTTCTCCCGCCGTTCCACCTCTCGCAGCTCGCGCTCGACGTCACCGGCATCAAGCCCGCGGCGGAGATCCCGATGCACTTCATCGCTCTGGCGGAGTTCACGGCGCTCTTCCTCGGACTCGCCGCCGTAGGCTATCGCCGCGACGAGGGAAAGACGTATGGTTGAGCGTGTCCACGTTCGCTGAGCGCATTCGATCCTTCCGTCTGCTGCCTCCCAACCGGGAGTTGGGTTGGACGCCGTTCGCGTGGCTGCTGTATCTGCCGACGCTGTTCGTTGCGCCGGCGTCGCAGCATGCGTCGCCGCTCGCCTGGACGGTCACGATCGTCGTGGTCTGTCTCTTCCTTCCGAGCTACTTCCGGGGCTTCTGGTCGCGGAAGCGGCGCCGATTGCTGCCGATCGTCGCATTCCAAGTGGCGCTCGGTATCGTCCTATCGACGGTGAACGGCGGTGCCGTCGTCCTCTTTGTCTACGCCGCATCGTTCGCGGCACAGGTCGACAACTCGAAGCTCGCCGTTCGGTTGATCGCGGCGATCACCGTCATCGGCGTGGTCGTGGCGGCGATCTTCGACGGGCCGTCGTATCAATGGATCGTCGCGCTCATCGTCACTCCGGTCATCGGCGGAGTGAATCTGCACTACTCCGAGGTGGGCCGCGCGAACGCCAAGCTGCGCCTGGCCCATGACGAGATCGAGCACCTGGCGGTGGTGGCCGAGCGCGAGCGAATCGCGCGCGACATGCACGACGTGCTGGGACACACGCTGTCGCTCATCGTGCTCAAGGCGGAGCTCGCGTCGAAGCTGGCCGACATCGATCCCGCTCGCGCCACGAAGGAGATCCGCGAGCTCGAGCAGGTGGCGCGTCATGCGCTCCAGGAAGTTCGGCAGGCCATTGGCGGCTACCGCGCCACGCTCGCCGAAGAGGTCGTGCGCGCGCGAACGTTGCTCGAGGCGGCGGGCATCGCCGGCGACATCGACATTCCGCACGTGCAACTCGAGCGCAATCGTGAAGAGGTGTTGGCCTTTGCGCTGCGCGAGGCCGTGACCAACGTCGTGCGTCATTCGGGCGCGAAGCGTGTCACGATCCGCTTGGTGGGCGACGGCGATTCGTTGTCGCTCGACGTGGCGGACGACGGACATGGCGGCGACCAGACCGAAGGCGCCGGTCTCCGAGGCATGCGCGTCCGCGTCGAAGCGATCGGCGGCACGCTGTTCCGGGAGCACGGTGGGGGTACGCGTCTCACGGTGCGGTTGTGATTCGCGTCCTCGTTGCCGAGGACCAGTCCATGGTGCTCGGCGCGCTGGCGGCGCTGCTCGAGATCGAGCGCGACATCGAAGTGGTGGGGCGCGCGCGCGACGGGAGAGAGGCCATCGACCTCGTGGCGGTACAACGGCCCGACGTGCTGCTCACCGACATCGAGATGCCGCACCTGAGCGGCCTCGAAGTCGCCGCCGAAGTGACGCGCCGTGCGCTGCCGACGCGCGTGATCATTCTCACGACGTTCGCGCGCTCCGGATACTTGCGGCGCGCGCTCGACGCAGGCGCGAGCGGATATCTGTTGAAGGACAGTCCATCGGAGGCGCTCGCGAACGCGATCCGCACCGTGCACGCCGGTGGCCGGGCCGTCGATCCGGTGCTCGCGCAGGAAGCGTGGACGGAGAAGGACCCGTTGAACGACCGCGAGCGGCAGGTGCTGCGCTTGGCGAGCGAAGGGCTGCCCGGCTCCGCCATCGCGGCCGCGACGAATCTGTCCGAGGGCACCGTGCGCAACTATCTGTCCGATGCCATCTCGAAGCTCGGCGCCGCGAACCGCGTGGAGGCGGCCCGGATCGCGCGCACCAAGGGGTGGCTCTAACGGCGCGCTGCGCGGCAAAAGGCTAGATTGAGGACATGTCGTCAACGCCCATGCTGCCCGCCGAGTCCGCGCCCTTCGGCACTTTCTTCGTCCCGGGGCCCACGGAGATCCGCCCGGAGATCCTCGCGCAGATGACGCGGCCGATGATCGGCCATCGCGGGCGCGCCTTCGAGGCGATGTTCGCGCGAATCGAGGCCGGGCTGCGCGACGTGTTCCTCACCTCGCGCCCCGTGTACGTGGGTGCGACGTCGGCAACGGGCTTCATGGAGATGGCGATCCGCAACGCGCCCGAGGGCGCGATCCTGTCGCTCGTCAACGGCGGTTTCTCGGAGCGCTTCGCGAAGGTCGCCGAGTCGTGCGGCCGCAGAGTCGAGCGGATCGTAGTGCCGTGGGGCGGAACGTTCAACCTCGACCTGATCGAGGAACGGCTGGCTGCGGAAAAGTTTATCGCCGTCACCGTAGCGCACTCGGAGACGTCGACCGGTGTGTTGACCGACGTGCGCGCCATCGCGCCGATCGCGCATCTCCACGGCGCGTTCCTCATCGTGGATAGCGTGTCGGGCCTCGGAGGCGCAAAGCTCACGGTGGACGAATCGGGCCTCGATTTCGTCCTCACCGGATCGCAGAAGGCGCTCGCGCTGCCGGCGGGTCTCGCCTTTGCCGTTGCGTCGGCGGAATACGTCGAGCGCGCGAAGAAGGTCGAGAACCGCGGATTCTACTTCGACATCGTGCAATACGACTCGTACGCGGCCAAGAATCAAACGCCGAGCACGCCGGCGACTTCGCTGCTGTACGCGCTCGAGGCGCAGATGGGCGACATCGGCCGCGAAGGCATCGAGCGCCGGTGGGACCGCCACATTGCGATGCGCGACGCGACGATCGACTGGGTGAAGGGCATGCAGGACCGGCGTGGAGTGGAGCTCGGGATCATCGCGCCGGAGGGTGCGCGCTCGCCGACCGTCACGGCCATCTCGCTGCCTGCGGGGATGACAGCGAAGGAAGTGCGCGAGGCGATCACCGCGCGCGGCTATACCGTGGGCGGTGGGTACGGACAGCTCGCCGACAGCACCTTCCGTATCGGCCACATGGGCGATCACACCGTGGATGGCGTGAAGCGCTGTCTGCATGCGTGCGAGACGGCGATCACCGAGTTGGCGGAGCGGCGGCGGTTGGTGCGGGTGTAGGCGGCTGTCATCCCGACGGCTTCGCTTGCTTCGCTCGGGATGACGACAACGACAGAGGTTACCATGCAGAAAAAGGCCGTGCGTGGCGCCGGAACCCGGGCGCAGCCGTGGGTCTTGAACACGCCGAGCGGGTCCGAGTATCTGGCCTTTCGCGACGAGACGACCACGCCGCCGATGCTCATTGTGAAAGTCGGCAAGACGGAGCTGCGCTACGACCTTCGCGCCATCGCCGATCTGCACGCGATGCTCGAGACGCATGGCGACTGGATGCTCCTCGGAAGCGCCGACGAGCAGAAGCCGGCCGCCGCCGGCACGGTCGAGGCTTGGGCGCGATCGTCGGACAATCCGATCGGCGGATGGTACGGATTGAAGAAAGGATTGCGCGGCCGCTTCGCGATGTACGTTCCTCCGGTGCTCGACGCGCTCGGCTTGGCCGAAGTGGAGAGCAAGCCGCGCGACAACCGCATGCGGGCGATCTAGCAGAGTAGCCGCGACACGACGGCACGCAGTGCGCCGCGTTCGAGCTGCTCGAAGCTATCGAATTATCCCGAGCGCCTGTGCGTCGCCGCCAAGATAGATCGGAGCGCGCTCGACGTAGACGGCGGCGTTCGGCGACAAGGCCGCCGGATAGCTCCCGATGTTCCACTCGATGGTGAGCTTCGCGCGACCCGTGCTCTCGTCGATCGCGAACAATCCGTAGTATGTGGGGCCGCGATTGTTGAGCGTGAACATGATCCTGCCCGGCGCGTCGCCGAACTGCCACACGCCGTCGGTGTTGTTCTTGTTCCCGGGGAAGGACCAGTCGTGATCCATCAGCTCGACGCGCTGGAAATGGCCGTAGCTGTTGGTCACGTCGAAGATCGTCATGACATCGTAGTACACGGGGTCGACGACGCTCCATCCCTTGTTGGTGCAGATCCACTCGCCGGCCACCGTGCCTTTGTGATCGGCGTGGAAGAGCATCTTGTTCGTGAGGAACGGCTCCCAGGGGCGTTGAACGCCGGCCGACTGTCCGGTGCGAAAATACGGCTCGACGACTTCGACGGTGTAGCGCGCGACGAGCGCCGCCTTCACGTCGTCGCGCAGATAGTCGAACGGCGACACGGGCGAGCCAAAGCTGCCGCCCGTCCGCTCGCCGTCGCTGCGGTTGTTGTCGATGAGGTTGAACTCGGCGCTGTTGGTCTCCGTCGCCACCGGGTCGCCTTCCTTCACCACGTCGCCGACCTTCACGAGCGGCACGTCGGTGTCGAGGTGCTTGCCGACGAGCCCCTGCCCGTAGTCGATCGTTATGAAATACTCATGACGTCCGTCGCTCGTGCCGCGCGGGCCCATGTCCTCGATCTTCGTCACCTTGCCGGCGGCCCAACTGCGCACCGTCGTCACCGTCGTCGGGATCCAAACGTGGTTCAGTCCTTCGACGTGGCCGCCCTCGTGCGCGCCGAACGCGCCCAGTCCGTTGAAGCCGCCGCTGAGTAGGATGCTCGCCAAGGGCACGGGCAGGTTGAGTCGCACGGGTGAGCCCCATGCGGGCACCGGCTGCGTCCAACTGTTTTCCGTCCACGGAACGGGACGCGTCGCGACCGGGCCGGTGGGTCCGGAAGGGGAATCTCCGCCGCAGGCGGCGAGGACGGCCGCGGCGAGCGCGGGTGCGACGAGTCGTATTCTCACGAGAGGGAGACGACCCGCCGGGACCACAGTCAAATACGTTCCGGCTTGGCGACCGTTCGCGCGTCGGTGGCGCTGCCGGTGTTGAGCGTTTCGGCCGGCTCGAACAGCACGACCTCGACCTCCTCCGCGGCGACCGGGCGGTGCTCCACGCCACGTGGGACGACGATGAAGTCGCCCGCCTCGAGGCTGACCGTGCGATCGCGGAACTCCATGTCGAAGCGGCCGCGATGCACGAGGAACATCTCGTCCTCGCGGTCGTGATGATGCCAGACGAATGCTCCTTGAAACTTCACGACCTTCACCTGCTGGCCGTTCAGATCGGCGACGATCTTGGGACTCCAGTGTTCGGTGAACGCGGCGAACTTGTCGGCGAGGTTCAGCTTGTTTGGGGTCATGAGGAAAGCTACCGACGCCTACTGTCGTCCGCCGCACCCGCGAACGATGGCCAGGGCGTCCCCAACCGCTCGCTCTCCCTCTTTGTCCGACGGCCGGTTCGCGACGCGCAGCGCGCCCGGCGAATCCGGATCTGTATACACGAGCGTCGTCGAGCCGCCGCCGTCGAGATTGAGCGCGTCGCGCGCGCCGAGCGCGCGCATGAGGTTCGCGAGCTCGCGCAGCGACATGCCGTCGCTGTACGGCGCCTGCCGCCCGTCGACGACGGCGAGGATGAGACGCTTCCCGTTGCGCGCGACGCCCGCAGCGGTGCGTGGGTTGCGAGCGATGAAGCTCGCCTGGCCCGACGTGTCGACGGCCGACGAGACCACGCTGTCGCGCAGGAGCAGCGGACGTCCCCCGACTGCTTCGCGCGGTTGAAAGGGTGCGAGCGACATCGTCGTACGAATCGTGTCGCCGACTTTGAGCGCAAGCAGGCCGGCGCGCACGTTCTCGGGAGCATTTCGGCCGGCGACGAGCACCGCTCCGTCGGTGGGGATCAACACGCCCGCGGTGGTCGTGTCGATCGCCGCGACGCGCGACGGATTGTGGCCGGTGAGCACGACTTCGATCGCCGCCGTCGCCGTATCGGTCGAAAGTCCCCACGCCGCGTCGAACAGTGCCAGCCCACGCGGCGCGGCGCGATTCCACCCGGCGATGTCGACGACCTGCGCGCCGAGAAACGCGCTACCGACCGAACGAACCGTCGTGATGCTCGCCATGCCGGCGGCATCGAAGGCGAGCACCGGCTGCACAGTCGGACCCGTCACCACGCGGCCGTTCGAGACGAGCGCGCCGACGGGAACGCCGAGCGGGGCGGCGAGCGAGAAGAAGTCGGCGTTGACGCCGCCGATCACGTCGCGCGTTGCCGCGAGCTCGCGCAGCAGCGTGGACGTCTTCGTGCGGCCGATGGCTCCATTCGCTCCCTTCACCGCCAGCGCCGAGTAGCAGCGATCGAGATCGATCTCGAGCACGTGAATCGCCCACGGTCCCGACGGCGCGTAGATGAAGCGGCTCAGCACACCGGGGCGCAGCTGCTGCGTGCGCAGCGTGTCGGCGGCGAACGGCAGTGCGAGCGGCCGAGGGACAGGGGGGCGCGCGCGGGCGCAGGCCGCGAGCAGCGCTGGAACGAGAAGTCGCGGAACCCATTGTGCGGCGCGGATCACGGCGCCTCGCCGTCCGAGGAGTACAACCGAAGCTCAGGCACATCGTCGCCGAGCCTGACCATGCGTACGAACCGGAGTCCGGCTCTTTCGAGAACTTTAATCGATGCGACGTTGTCCGGATCGGTGATGGCGACGAGGCGGGGGAGTGCCAGTGTTTCGAGCCCGTGCCGCACGGCCGCCGCGGCCGATTCATGCGCGTATCCGTTCGACCAGAATTCCGGTAGAAAGGCAAAGCCGACGTCGACGTCGGGCAGCGTGTCCCGCTTCACCAGCCCGGCGATCCCCGCCGGGCCGCCCGATGCCTTGAGCTCGACGAGCCAGAGCCCGAAGCCGTTGCGCTCGTAGCTCTCGATCATCCGGCTCGAGATGTAGGCGCGGGCGTGGTCGATCGTGCGCACGCCGCGATCGCCGATGAAGCGCAGAAACGACGGCTCGTTCAACAGTCGCAGGATGAACTCCGCGTCGTCGAGCGACACGGTGCGCAGGGTCAGGCGCTCGGTTTCGAGGACGATCACCCGCGAACGATGCGTCTTAGGGATTGATTTCGGTAGACTGCGATCGCTCAGGTTCGCGCGCGGCGCTTCGTTGAGGCCAGCTCGTCGATCACCACCGCGGCGGCAAGGATGTAGACGTCGTCCTCGCCGTCGGGAATCTCGACGCCGTAGGTATCGGTGCCCTTCATATCCGTTTTAGAGACCGTCGCGACGACACGCTCTCCCCGCTGGAAGGTGTACTCGCGTCCGGGGAAATCGCCCCGGGCTTCGAGATCCTTCTTTCGCGGCTTCTCCACGGTGAAGTGGTAGTCCTGCAGCGTGAACAGCTGCTCCTTGACCACCGCCTCGATCATGCCGTTCCGATAGATCTCGAACGTTCGGCCGCGGGCAAAGACCTTTTGCTTGACGTACGCGAGCTCGCGGCCCGTCAGATCCTGAAAGGACAATTGGTCGCCTGCGCGAAGCGACTTTCCATCGACGAAGAAGACGTCGTGATCGTGGTCACTCCGAATGAAAAAATCGTCCTCCCACGACAGGAGCTGCTGTTTCAACACGTAGCGCATAGTCGTGCAGATTACCCTCGCAGCCCTGGATTCGCCATGCACCAGCCGGCAACCGGCACGAAGGACGCCGAGTAACCGGTGTACCGCCGCCGCAAATCTCGGGCTAATTGTCCCTTAGCATACCGGCGCGCTCGGAGGGGAAGAAGTTGGGATCGGCTTCACGTTGTTTCGCGCCAGCACGGCGTTGAATGTCGGAACGTCCTGCGAATTGATCGAGCGCCACGCCACCGTCGCCGACTTCAGCTCGGCGCAGGTCGCGCGATAGATGCTCTGCATCGGCTCGTTCGGCGCCATGTCTCCAGATTCGAGCGTGTTCTGCTGGCGATTCATGGCGCCCACGATCGCGGCGAAGTTCGGCGCCGGCGGGGGACCCTGAGCACCGCCGCGTCCGCCGCCGCCACCACCGCCGCCGCGCCCCGCACCGCCGCTCCCGCCGACGGCCGCCAACTTTGCTCCGAGCGCACTCGCCGCCGCGGCCACGTCCGCCGGCGGATTGGCGCGGGTAAGGTCGGCGAGGGCCGCGCGCATCGCGGAAACCTGTGTGTACCCAGTCCACGCGGTCTTCGACCCGTCGAGCAACTTCATCATGAGGTCGTGCTGCGCCCGCAGGTCAACGGCCGTGGCCGGCGAACGCGGGTCGTTCTTCACGGTGAGCGGTTGGGAATATGACTTTCCATCCACGGTCAACTTGACCGTGTACACGCCCGGCAGCGCCAGCGGGCCTTCGGGCGACGCCGGCGTCTCGCCGGGGTTCGCGTTGATCTCGTAGTTGTGCGTGAACGTCGGCGGGCTGTCGTAGCGAAGATTCCAGTTGATGCGGTTGGTGCCGGGCTCGGTCGGCATGGGCAGCCGCTTCTCGAGCCAATAGTCGGGCACGGCCGGCGGCGGTTCGGTGAGCGGCGCGATCGCGGCGCTCGACATGTGCCGCACCACCTTTCCGCTCGCGTCCGCGATCTCGAGCGCGACGCCTCCGCTCGGGCGCGCACCGAGGTAGTAGTAGATGAGCGCACCCACCGGCGGGTTGGCGGCGTGCGGCACCTCGGGCGGGAAGGGCGTGTCGCCGTTCATGTTGCGCCGAACGCGAATCGCATCGCCGGGCTTGAACAAGTGCGCCGGCTCGGACGCGATGCCTGGCGTCATTTGCCGCAACGGCGAGAAGTCGTCGAGAATCCAGAAGCTGCGCCCGTACGTGCCGACCACGAGATCGTTGTCCTTGATCACGAAGTCGCGATACGACGTATTCGGAAGATTGAGCATCAACGACTGCCAGGAGTCGCCGTCGTCGAACGAGACGTAGACCGAGCTTTCGGTCCCGGCGAAGAGCAGGCCCTGCTTCTTCGTGTCGCTGCGAATGACGCGCGCAAAGCTGCCGCTCGGCTGATCCGTGCGCATGCCGTTCACGATCTTCGTCCACGTCTTGCCGTAGTCGTGCGTGCGATAGAAGTACGGCGTGTAGTCGCCGGCCGTGTGGTAGTCGATCGCCGCGTACGCCGTCGCGGGATCGTGGTGCGACGCTTCGATCGTCGAGATGTCGGCCCGCGTCGGATTCGGCAGACCGGCGATGGTGACGTCCTGCCACGTTGCGCCGTGATCGCGCGTGAGCTTGATCAAGCCATTGTTCGTGCCGACCCAGATCGTGCCCGCGGCGAGTGGCGAGGGTGACACCGATTCGATCGAGCCGCCGGCGCCCGGAGATCCAGGCGGCGCTGCCGGCTGACTCCTCGGCGGCGGTGCAACGCCCGCCGGATAGCCGAGGTCGGGGCTGAGCTTCTTCCAGTGCATGCCGCCGTCGGTCGTCGCCATGAGATACTGGAACGCGACCATGAGCTCGTGCGGATTCGTCGGCGACCAGACGATGGGTTGGTTGCCGACTTTCCGCAGCGCGAGACTGGTGTCCATGTTCGGACTGATGTTGATCCACTGCCCGCTCGGGTAGGTGATCTTCACCACGCCGCCGCCGGGCCCGCCGGCGTAGATGATCTTCGCGTTGAGCGGATCGGCGACGATGTAGCCGAACTCGTAGCCCGGCGTCGGCAGCCAATCGAGGTTCGTGATCTCGCCCAAGTCGCCGCGGCTGCGCGTGGCGATGGAGCCGGCATCCTGCAGCGTGCCGTACACCCAGTACGGATACGAGTTGTCGACGGAGATGTGATACGCCTGCGCGGTCGCCTGGTTGTACCACGAGCTCCAGGTCTGTCCCGCGTCGAGCGAGATCGTGGCGCCTTGATCGACGCCGAGAAACAGGCGGTTGCCGTCGGTGGGGTCGATCCACATCTGCTGCGGGTCGTCGCCGCCGGGCGCACCCTTGAACGCGGCGAACGTGTTGCCGCCGTCGGTAGACCGGTAGCTCGACGTCGCGAGCGTGTAGACGATGTCGGGATTTTTCGGATCGACGTAGACGCCGGAGGTGTAGTTGCCCTGACCGTTGGCGATGCGCCGGTCGCTCGCCGCCATCTGCCGCCACGTGGCGCCGCCGTCGTCTGAGCGATAGAGGCCGAAACCGCCGATGAGGTACATCCGCTGCGAGTTGGTGTTCATCGCGACGGCGACGCTCGTGCGCCCGGTGAGCGCCGGCAGTCCGCCGCCGGCGAGCTCCTTCCAGGTCACGCCTTCATCAGTAGACTTGAATAGCGACGTGCCGCTCGGTCCGGTCTGTGCGCCCCCGCCGCCTCCCCGGCCAACCACGCGCGGATCGGTGTAGTGACGCACGGTCGCGGCGAGCATGACTCGCGGATTGTCGTACGCCCACGCGAGCTTTTGCACGCCCGTCTGATTGTCGACGTAGAGCGTCTTCGTCCAGCTCTTTCCGCCGTCGGTGCTGCGATACAGCCCGCGCGTCTCACTTGGCTTGTGAATGTCGCCCTGCGCTCCGAGCATCACGAGATTCGGATCGTGTGGATCGACGAGGATGGTGGGGATCTGCTTGGTATCGTCCAGCCCGAGGTGCTGCCACGTTTTTCCGGCGTCGATCGATTTGTAGACGCCGTTGCCCTCGTTGATGCCGCCGCCGGTGACGAGGTCGCCGGTGCCGACGTAGATGACGTTCGGATCGGAGGGCGCCACTTCGATGGCGCCGATCGATGAGACTTCTTTAATAGAGTCGAAAACCGGGAACCAGGTCACGCCGGCGCTCGTCGTCTTCCATACGCCGCCCAGCGGAAGGCCCGCATAGAAGACGCCCGGCTGGCCGATGGCCCCGCTCACGGCGGCAATGCGTCCGCCGCGAAAGGGACCAATGCTGCGCCAGACGAGCCCCGACAGCAGGTCCGGCCTCACCGGCGCGGCGGCGACAACGGTCAGCAGTCCGACAACCAGCAGGGATGCGCCGAGCGCCCAACGACGATTGGAGCCGCGTGTCGACATGGAGTTCACTCTCGCGATGTAGTCGTTCATCGCGAAAGCATACGGCGCGATTTACGGTCGCGCCACCGCTCCGCGCACGCGCCACACCGTGTTCCCCACGTCGTCGGCGACGAGGAGCGCGCCGTGCGAGTCGACGGCTAGTCCCACCGGACGCCCGAGCGCCTTGCCCTCGTCGTCGAGAAATCCGGTGAGCACGTCGACGGGCAATCCCGCCGGCTTGCCGCCGGCGAAGGGCACAAAGATCACTTTGTAGCCGCTGAACGGCTTCCGATTCCACGAGCCATGCTGTCCCACGAACATGCCGTGGTCGAACGGGGCGGGCAGGGTCGCGCCCTTCGACGACGTGAGCCCGAGCGATGCGGTGTGCGAGCCCAGCGCGTAGTCGGGCGGGATGGCCGCGGCGACGAGGTCGGGCCGCTGCGGCTTGGCGCGATCATCGACGTGTTGGCCGTAGTAGCTGTAGGGCCATCCATAAAACGCGCCGTCGCGAACGGCCGTCATGTAATCGGGCACGAGATCACTTCCGAGCTCGTCACGCTCGTTTACCGACGCCCAGAGCGCGCCGGTTTCCGGTTCCCACGTCATGCCCACGGGATTGCGGAGGCCCGACGCGAAGACGCGATGGCTGCCGGTGTTCGGGTCGATCTCCCAGACGGCGGCGCGCCCCACTTCGGCGTCGACGCCGTTCTCCATGATGTTGCTGTTCGAGCCGACGCTCACGTACAGCTTCGACCCGTCGGCGCTCGCGACGACGTTCTTCGTCCAGTGGTGGTTGATCGTGCCGCCGGGAAGATCGGCGACCTTGATCGCGGGCGCCGTGATGTGCGTGTCGCCGGCGGTATAGGGAAAGCGCACGAGCGCGTCGGCATTCGCGACGTACAGGGCGTTCCCCACCAACGCCATCCCAAATGGCGAGTAGAGCGAATCGAGAAGCACGGAGCGCACGTCAGCAATTCCATCACCGTTCGTGTCGCGCAGCAGCGTGATGCGGTTCGCGCTCGGCACTCCGGCGCCGGCCTTCTTCTGATAGTGCTTGAAGAACCAGCCCTTGATTCCCTTGTTGTCGTCCGGCCGCACGGGAGCGTTCGTTTCGGCCACGAGCACGTCGCCGTTCGGCAGGACGTAGAGCATGCGCGGATGATTCAGCCCCGACGCGAACGCACCGACAGCGGTTCCCGCGGCGGCGATCGGCTTGACGCCACTTGGCCAACCTTTCGCCGGGGCGATCTTCACCGTTGGAATGAGCGACCTGCTTGGCGACGGAATCGTAGGGTTGGGCCCCGTTTCGTCGGTGACGGGAATGCGAGCTGACGCGCCGCACGCGAGGAGACCGCCGGCGGCGGCAATGAGCATTGTGTGATGAATTCGGCGCATTGTTGGCAATCTCGCGGCAAGTTTCTCGTCTTGTCATCCTGCAGGTTTCTCGTCATCCTGAGCGAAGCGAAGGATCTCCTGCAATGGCGAGGCGCTACTTCGGCACGCTGCGCTCTCGAGTGTCGACCAATCCAGACACTTTGCGTGCCGTTCCCGCTAAGTAGCGGGCTCGGCGTCGGCTGTCGCGGCGGGAACAGGATCGCCGCTGCGCCATGCGGCATAGAGGCCGATCACGATGCTGGCAACACACAGCAGGACGGCGACCGCGCGCATGCGGGCGGCGATGATCGTGTCCTTGTCGAGCACGCCCCAAATGGTGAACAGGTTGTTCCAGTCGTGTCCGTCGCTCTCCTGCCCGGTCTGGCCGCTCACGAGCATGAGCACGCCGGCGCGCGCGTCGTTGGCGTAGATCGCGACATCGAGGAGATTGATCGACGTCCACCACAGGCAGACCATCGCCGCGTGTACGTCGCGCCGCTGTCCGGCGCGGTCGCGCACGAAGTACGCGATGAAGATCAGCGGAAAGACGATTTGAAAGAGCGATCCGCCGAGGATCACCATCGTTCGGCCGAGGATCGGAATGCCGAACGGCATGAACAGCACGTGCCCGAACTCGTGAACCGCCAGGTCGATGTCGCTCAGGATCGGCACCACGCCGTATTCGTCGTGGAACGCGCTCCACGCAAGGCGCGCGAGCAGGAGCGTGAGAAAAACTCGCGCCCAACGAGAGGCGTTGGGCGCGTCGCTGCTCACTTGGCCTTGTGCGCCCGGATCGCGCGGCCCGGCGTCACGCCGTTCACCAACTGATCCTTGCGTACGACGAACGTTCCGTTGACCATGACGTACGGAATGCCGTCGGAGTACTGCGCCGGCTGCTCGAACGTCGCGAGGTCGATCACGTGCGCCGGATCGAAGACCGTGAGGTCGGCGTCGGCGCCCACCTGCACGCGGCCCTTCTTCTTCATCCCCGGATCGATCGCTTCCAGCCGGCGCGCCGGCAACAAGGTCATCTTCTTCACGGCGTCCATCAACCCGATGACGTGACGCTCGCGTACGAAACGCCCGAGCACGCGCGCGTGCGTACCGGCGCTGCGCGGATGTCCGATCACCTTGCCGTTTACCGTGTCGAAACCACCGTCGCTCGCGACCATCACCGGCGGATCGCGATACGCCTGATCCGCGGCCGCCTCCGGAATCATGAAGATGACGACCAACCCGCCCTCTTTCCGGTTTCGCGCGAACGTCTCTTCGGTGAGCCGCTCGCCTGTCTTCGTCCACAGGATGTCGTGATAGGTGATCCCCAGCCGTTGCTGGAATCCGGGATCGAACATCGCGCTCTGGAGCGACGTGGCACCCGCCACATACGGATAGGCTTCCGTCGTGACGTCGAGCCCGTGCGACCGGGCGCCGTCGATCATGTCGAGCAGAACGGGTGTCGCGCCAAGGCCCATGCTCGTGACGTGTACGACGTGCAGCGACGCGCCGGTCGCCGCGGCATCGGCGATCACTTCCTGCACGCCGGGGACACCGCCCAGCGTGTCGCCAAGGCCGGCCGACCGCAGGTGCACGAACACCGGCACCTTGTTGCGCGCCGCCACGCCGAACACGTGAAAGACTTCGTCGCGCGTCGCCGCAGGCGAATAGTTGATCCCCATGCCGATCGCGAGTCCGCCTTCGCGAAGCCCCGTGTTCAAGCGCGACTCGAGCTCGGGCAGCCGTGCTTTCGGTATCGCGTCGCGAACGAAGCGCTTGTCGGCGTCGAGAACCTTGGAGCCTTCGCCGGCCGAGTCGGCGTCGAGCATGGCACGCCGCGCGCCGAGATGTCCCACGGCGGTGCCGTAATTGATCAGCGATTTCCCTTCGCGCCTCGCGTACCACGGCGCAACCGGGTAGGTGCCGACCTCCAGCTCGAGCGCCGTGGTCACGCCGTCGCGAGCGAGAAAGCCGTAGTTCACGGCGTCCTGGCCATGCGAGTGGAGATCGATGAAGCCCGGCGCCACGACGAGTCCGCGCGCGTTCACCGTATCGCGCGCCGCCGGCACCGCCGTTGCCGAGATCACGACGATGCGTCCGTCTTTGACGCCGACGTTGCGCACCGCGTCCAACCCCGTCTCGGGGTCGAGCACTCTGCCGCCGACGAACACGACGTCGAGCGGCGCGGCGCGCTGCGCCATGGCTGGCGGCGTGCCGAGCATCAGCATGGCCAGCAGAGGACCGAGCACTCTCATGATATTCACCGATTCTGGAGGATCAGGCTGACTAGCGCGTTGGATCACCGAACGATTTGCATGACGGACGCGCCCACTCGGTCGCGCAGCGATGCCGAGTACTCGCCCTGCATTCGGCGGCGAGCTGAATCCGGTTGCACGCGTACGCCAGCGGCGGTGAGGGCATCGCTCAAGCCGCGAAGCTGCGCCGAGTCGCGCAGCAAAAAGACGCGCATGTGCGTCCACGGAAGCGTGCTGTCGCTCGCCAGGTAGGTGGTGACCGAGAGAAACGCGCCGGTCCGTTGCGCCTCGTGGTCGATCGGTTCGGCCACGTCGCGAATGTAGCGCGTGTATTCATCGACCTTCGCCGGCCGTGCGCGCCAGAAGTAGACCTGTGCAAGGGCGGCGCCGGAGGGCGCCGCCGCCGTAGTGGGCCGCCGGCTCGCACACGCGGCCGACGCGAGCATCGCCGCACTAAACGCGACACGCAGGCGCATCGCTATTTCCACCAGGCGTTCAGGACGTCTTCGGCGATGCGTCCTTCGGTCGCTTCGAGATCGAAGAAGCTCCCGGTGTTTCCGTTCGTGAACACGGCCATCACGATCGGACCACTCGGCTGCGGGGCGTACATGATGCCGACGTCATTGCCCAGCAGCGGCGGCCAGTCGCCGGTCTTGTGGCCCATGGTCACGCGAAAGCGCACGCGCTGGGGCAGCCGCGACGCGTACAGCTGTTGGCGCAGGATGCGCCGCATCTCGGTCGTCGATTGCGCGCTGGCCAGCTGGCCGCGCTCGAGCTGCTCGAGCAGCCGTGAGATCTCGCGCGCCGTGGTGCGGCCGAGCCACTTGGCGGAGTCGAGCACGAAGGCGGTGTTGCGCTTCGATGCGAGACTGTCGTTCGGCGAGCCGCGCTCGTACACCTCGCGATCGGTCATCGACGCGTACTTGGGATCGAGCGCCTCCCACACGGCGCGGAAGGTCTGTCCCACCGACATGCGAAGCCGCGTGTCGCGATAGCCGAGTGAGTCGAGCATGCGGTTCACGCGCGGCAGCCCGACTTTGGCGATCATGATGTCCGTCGCCGTGTTGTCGCTCGTGATGATCATCTCGGTGATCAGGTCGCGCACGGTCGGTTGCAACCCGACGGCGAAGTTCTGCAGCAGACCGGTGCCGCGGCGGACGTCCTCAGGGCGAATGGTGTAACGCTCGTCGAGGTTGAGCCGGCCGGCGTCGGCGTCGCGGAAGGCGAGGATCATCACCGGAATCTTGATGACGCTCGCGGTGTTCATTGGCTCGTCGGCGCGAACCGCGATCTCGCGCCCGGTGGAGAGCTGCTTGGCGTAGAACGTTCCGTGCGCCTGCAGCGAGTCGAGGCGCGCGCGAATCGTCGCCTCGAGCGTGCTGGGTGTTTGGGCGAACAGCGCCGTGGGCGCGACAGCGGTGGCAATCAGCCAGTGATGGATGCGCATGCGTCTCTTGTTCGAGTCAGTTCGTTTGTCATCCTGAGCGCAGCGAAGGATCGCTTCGCGAGGATGGAGATCCTTCGGTCGCTACGCTCCCTCAGGATGACAATGGTCTTGCGTCACGGCGTCCGCTTCAACAGAACGTTTCCGAACGTCGCATCGTCGTGCACGCCGGTGATCCGTCCATTGGCGCGAACGAAGGTCAGTCGCTCGCGGCCGGCGTACGGCGCCGCATCGAGCTCGAACGAATCTCCGCCGACGTAGATGAGCGCGCGCGGCTTGGCGGTACCGCGAACGATCGCGAGTCCGCCGCTCGCCATGCTGTCGCCCACGATCTTGATCACCGCCTCGCGGCCGCGGCCCACGCCGCGATATTCGCCGACGTAGTCGGGGGTGTGGCCATGAAACGCGACGGCGGCGCCCACGACCGGTGGACCCAGCACCACCTGCTCGATCGACTGCGCGATCGCATTGGGCCGAACCGGGCCTTCGGTGTTGATCAGGACGACCACGGTGAGCGAGTCGGCGGGGAAGTAGTCCACCTCCGTCGCGAAGCCCGGGATGTCGCCGCCATGTTGAATCGCGAAATGTCCACCCAGCGTATCGACCGCGAGCCCCTTGGCGTACCGCAGGCGCGTACCGTCGTTGAGTGCGCCTGGCGTAATCAGCTCGCGGTACGAGGCGGGAGAGAGGATTCGTCCTCCGTGCAGCGCACGAACCCACGCCGCGAGGTCCCACGCCGTAGAGCAGAGCGAGCCGGCCGCGTACGGCCAGAGTTGATCGATGTAGGCCGCCAGGACCAGACCGTTCGGTCCCACGTCGTAGCCGTGTGCCCGGCGCTTCACGACGTCGCTCACGCTGCAGTAGCGCGAGTCGGGCATACCCGCGCGGTCGAACAGATTCTTCTTGACGAAGTCGGCGTACGACTGCCCGCTCGCCTTCTCGATGACGAGGCCGAGGAGAAAGAACGCCGAGTTGTTGTAGACCATCGCGTCGCCGGGCGCGAAGTCGGCAGGCTTGGTGCTGAACAGCACGACGAGCGAATCGCGCGGGAGCGAGCGCGACATGATCGTTCCGAATTCCGGCAGCTCGGTGTAGCCCTTGATCCCCGAGGTGTGATCGAGCAGCCGGCGTATGGTCAGGTGCACGCCTTTCGTCGGATAGCTCGGCAAAAAGCGCGTGATGTCGTCGTCGAGCGAGAGCTTGCCCTGTTCCTGGAGAAGGAGAATGGACGCGGCGGTGAACTGCTTCGTCGCCGATCCGATCTCATAGACTGCACGCGGCGGGGTCGGCACGTCGAGCTCGAGGTCGGCTCGCCCGTAGCCCTTGAGCACGAGGGTGTCGGCGCCGCGCACCACGGCGACCGACATTCCGGCCACGCGTCCGCCGGCAAGTGCGGCGGCGACGATGGAGTCGACAGCCGCTTGCACGCGGCCGGGGTCGCGCGTTTGCGCGGAAGTGATGCTAGGGAATGCGAGGAGCGCGGCGGCGGAGACGAGGCGAATGCGCGGTGTCATGCGCTCCAAGATGCAGCCCGTTCGCCGCTTCCGCCACGCGCCGCCGTGCGCCGGCGCGCGATCAGCTCCCCGATCTCGCCGGCGCCACGATCGTAAACTGATTCGACACCCGATGCTCGGCGGGAAGGGGCGTTCCAAACGACAATTTGTCCTGATAGCCGGTCACGACCTGGGTCCAGACAGCCCGGTACGATCCCGAGATGTCGGTCGTGACGAATGTCGGCAGAAAATTGCTTCCTGGGTATCCGGCGAACACCGAAATGCGGCTCCTGTACTCCTGGCCCGGCGCGACGACGATCGGTGGGCTGAGGCAGGTCAGCAGGACCGGAGACCAGACCGTCTTCCATTCGCCATTGGTGAGCTTCTGCAGTTGGACGTCCGTGCCGCCCAGACAGTTCACGAAGTTCGCCGTCTCGTTCGTTTTGTTGGTGTACGTCACGCCGATCGTTCCGGTGTATCCAACGCTCGTCGCGACGAACGTGTACGAAACGGAATCTGTTTGAAAGTCGGGCAGTCCGTCGCCCGGCGGACCGACGTCCGTCGCCGGGGAGCAGCTCGCGCCGAGGAACAGAAGCCAACAGACGACCGGTAGTAGCGGAGGGCGGCGCATTCGGATCCTCGAGAACGGCGATGTAATGCTCAACCGGCCGAACCATCCAATCGTCACCGTCGCTCAGAGCCGCAGGCTCGCCACCATTCTGGCGTGAGCAGCTCGCACAGCCCCGCGCCCATCTGATAGGCGAGCACGGTGACCTGCCGAGAAAGTCCAAGCAGATCGGACAGCGGCACGAACACCGGCATCGTGAGCACGGCCTGCCCGCTCACGCTCGGCACCGCGACGTGAATCAGCGCTTGCGCCGGAATCATCGCCAGCGCGGCGACGAGCGGCGGTGCGTTGCCGAGCGGCGCGGCGAGCGCCTGCAGCATCGTGTCGATCACATGTCCCTCGCTGAGGACGAGCGAAATGCTACGTGCCACGCCGATCAACAGGGCCGCCGGCAACAGGCCCTGCATCCCCTCGAGGTACGCGGCCGTCGTTCCCGCCACCCCGAGGCCGCCGAGCACGCCGGCGATGGACGCGCCGATGAGGAAGCCGGCCGACAGCTCGTTGAATCCCCAACCGAGCGCGATCGACCCGTAGACGTACGCCGCCATCGGCGAGAGGACGAGCAGGAGAATGAGCACGTCTTTCGCCGACACGCGCGCCGCCGGCGTGTCGTCCGAAAGCGTGATCTCCGTCCTGCGCTTCGACGCGTAGCGCATCGTCCACGCCACCCAGAGCACGAACGCGGCGGCGAGCATCGCGAACCGCAGCCCGAACGCCGACGCCGGCGGAAGCTGCGCGAGCTTCATGGCGATGCCGGCCTGAAAGGGATTCGTCGGTCCGAACGCGCTACCGATCATCGCGGCGCCGGCGCTCATCCCGACGACGGCAACCGCATCGATGCCAAGGCCCCGGCCGAGAATGAGCAGCACCGGCACGAGAGGGATGATCTCCTCTTGCATGTTGCGGAAGGCGGCGCACAACGGGCAGGGTCTAGGGCCTAGGGGAGGTTCGTCGCGCCTGCGGCGCGACTTGATGGGAGGACCTTGCGGCATCCCCATACCAGGCGGCGCGCCCACGGCGCGCCGCACACCTTCCCTAAACCCTATACCCAAGACCCTAGCCCCTGTTGTACAGTTGTACCGTTACGCATCTCCTCTCCGCCGAGTTGTCCATGCGCCCCGTACACCTGTTCGCTGCCCTCTGTGCCTTCGCCGCTTCGCGCCTCGAGGCGCAAGCGTCCAGCACCATTCCGCCCGTCCGGCAACAGATCGCCGAAGCCGTCACGCCGCTCCCTGACGAGTTGCGCGCAGGAGCCGCGGTGCTCGGATACAACGCCGACGGAAAGCTCGTGTCGATGCGCGAAGGCAAGAACGACATGATCTGCCTCGCGCCCGACCCCACCGCCAAGGATTTTCACTCGGCGTGCTACCATCGCGGCATGGAGCCGTTCATGGCGCGCGGGCGTGCGCTGCGCGAGCAGGGCGTGAAGGGTGCGCAGGTGGACACGGTGCGCTTCGCCGAGGTGAAGAGCGGCAAGCTCAAGATGCCGACGCAACCCACCATGCTCTATCAGATCTTCGGCGGCACGTTCGATCCGGCCACCGAGAAGGTGACGGGCGGCCGGTGGCTCTACGTCACGTACATCCCGTTCGCGTCGCCGGCGACGACCGGCCTGTCGGCGAAGCCGAGCGAGAAGGGACCGTGGATCATGTTCCCCGGTACGCCGAAGGCGCACATCATGTTCACCGTCGGCATGTAGCCGACGGCGTCAGACAGGGGACGAGGCGCCATTGCGAGTGAGAGCTCGGCGTCTCATCTACTTCGCCATCAGCCAATCCCACGTTTGCGCCATGCGAGCGTGCGCCGCGGTGAGATCTTCGGGCAGCATGAACCGCTGTGCGATCAGCCGCCGCGCCGCGGCATCCACGTTGTCGAGAAAGTGCGTCTTATTCGTGTATAGCTCCTCGATCGACGGGCGCGAGTCACGGCTCGCCGCCCGCTCTGCCTTCGTGCGAGGCAGGGGCACGAACGTTCCGCGAAAGCTCATCAACCGATCGGGCGCCGCGGGCATTCCCGTGCGGAGCTGCCAGGGGAAGTACGTCGCGAGCGGCGCCTGCGCTTCGACGCTGCGAATGCCGCCGAGGTCGTTGCCGATCGAATCGACGCGCGGCACGAGCACGACGTACGGCGCGCCGAGCTTGGGCGGCTCAGTCGCGATGATGCCCGACTTCCACTCCGGCCCGAGATCGATGCGGTACGGCTGATAGGGCCGGCGCGCCACGGCCAAGTTGGGAATGGCGGGGAAGCGAACATCGCGCGCCGCGACGAGCGTCTTGCCGGCAATCGTGGGATAGAGCGAGGCGGGCGGCGGAGTGCCCGATTTCACCCAGTCCACGAGATCCACCATCAACGCGCGCAGCGCGAGACGTTGGTCGAGTGGGTCGCCGCGGTAGGCAGCCGTGCCGGCCATGCCCGACCCGGCGGGCGGCGGAAACGCGCCCGGGCTCGAATGCTGTGCCGACGACACGACGTACCTCCGCTCGCTCGGCAAGAAATTGGCGTCGTGCGCACCGTTGGCGGTCGTGTGCGTCAGCGACGCCGCGCGCCCCCAGTACTCGTAGCCGCCGTCGACGTAGAACACCTTGGGAAGTGCGGTCTCGTAGCGAATCCGCCCCACGGCCGATCGCAGGCCGCCGCGCGCCTTGGTGGCGGGATCGACTTCGTCCGTGCTAGTGAACGGGAAGAGGTCGGTGGGATAGAAAAAGGTCGAGTAGGGTTGCGCATCGCGCGACGGCTGGGCGAAGCGATGGTTGAAGCTTCCGCGTCCGGCGCCGGCCGTGTGCGCGAAGAATCCGTCGAACGCCGCGCGCCCCGATTCATCGGTATTGAAGTTCTGATATAAAAACTGTCTAATGAAGCGCCCGGTCTGCGACACGCCGTAGGCAATGCCGAAGCGGGCGCGGGCGATCGCCGTGGTATCGTACTTGAGATACGACACCACGTCGCGGATCGCGGCCATGCCGGCGCCGGTCACCGGCGGGTTCACCGCGGTATACACCACCTCGTAGATCTTCCCGGCCTGGACGCCGCCGGTGAGATGGACGTGCGCGCTGTCGTCCACGACCTGCCCATTTTCCTCGCGGGCGAACCGCCACGCCGGGCGCGGAATCACGCGGCGCGCGCCGTCGAGCGAATCGCGGACGTAGAGCACCGCCGCGGCATCGTGCAGGTCGGCCGGCGGATAGCCGATCGCCTCGCTCGTGCCGACGCGATGGCCGAGCGGAATGACGCTCGTCGCCGAGTCGATGGTGATGTCGCTGCGCACCATGCCACGCACGGGATGCGCCGCATCGCTCAGCCGCGGCGCGCCGAACATCAGTCGGCCGCCGCCCGCCGGCACATCCCACTGCCAGCCGAGCGCGACGAGCGTCAACCCGCGCTTCATGAGGGGCGCGTCGCCGTAGTACGCCGCCGAGTCGGGCGAGCTGGTGGCGCGGCCGCCGAGATTGAACACGCCGGTCGTGATCCCGCCGCGGTTCACGACGTCGACGAGCGCCACGCCGGCTCCGCGCGACGGATCCTTCGGCCGCAGCATCACGAAGTCCGACCACGCCTCGACCTCGCCGGCCGCGTTCCGCGGCGCCAACGCGAGATCGACGATTTGCGCGTCGTACGGATTCTTCGGATCGAAGGCGAAGTACATCCGTCCGACGATCCGCTCGTACGCGCCCGCGCTACCGAACGAGCCGCCGGCGACGTCGGTCCGCGACCGGATCTCGACGCGCACCACGCGCGCCGAGGCGGCGTGGGCGAAGCAGCAAATCGCGAGCACGGCGAGGGTGGCGCGGCGAACCAGAGAGCGCATCGTCATTTCGATTCCGGGAGCGTGTAGTCGAGCGCGTAGAAGTGCTCCTTCTCCACGATCTTGATCGTCATCGTGCCCTCGAGGCCATCGAGCGCTCCCGTGCCCGACCCGGGAGCAACGACGACGGCGAGCGCCTGACCGGCGCTCGTCAGGGTGCCTTGATGCAACAGCGCGAACGTTCCGCTGCGCCCGCCGAGTGTGCCGGTGACTTTCTCGATCGCGACGTACGCGCGGGAGCCGTTCCCTGGATTCAGGAAAGCCATCATCTCCCCTTTGCTCTGTCCATCGAGCTCGCCGTGATACTGCTTGTCGAGCAATATCCGACCGAGGGGCGTGTCGAAGCTCGTCGCCTCCTGCGGGGTGATGGTGACATCGAACAGACCGCTCGCGTGTTGCGTCATGAAATCGTGTTTTCAGCTGGTTTGAGAGGGAAGTCCCTGCCAAGTTATGGCCACAATCGCGCGCGCGTTAGCTTGTACTAGCTTCTACTGACACCCAATACGAGAGTGCCGCGTGAGCTCAACCCGTTCCCTCGCTCGCCATCTCCTGTTTGTTTCGCTCGTCGCGGCCTCCGCGGCTCGAGCCCAGACCGCGGCCGCCGTCAAACGATTCACGCAGGTCGCGCTCTCTCCCGACGGGCACCGGCTCGCGTGGATCGGGCCGGCGTCAAAGAATCAGAACGTCCAGAGCTCGGGCGTCGTGATCGCCGATCAATCGAGCGGGTGGGCGCCGACGCTGGTCGCGCTTCCCGGTGCGGACAACGAGAGCGCCACCGAGCTCGCCTGGTCGGCCGACGGCCGGCAGCTCGCAGTGCTCGCGGTGCTCGCAACGGCAAACCATTCATCGTCCGCGCTGTTCGTGATGCCCGCCGGCGGCGGCCCCGCTCGACGCGTGATGGCCACGACCGGCGGCGTGCACGACATTCGCTGGTCGTCCGACGGAACGCGCATCGCCATGCTCTATTCGCTCGGCAGCGAGCAGGCGAACAGCCCGGTCGCCGCGACGCCGCGCGACACCGGCGTGATGGACAGCCACATCGACCGCCAGCATCTGGCGGTCGTCGACGTGAGCACCGGCGCCATCAAACCGCTGTCGCCCGCGGAGATGTACGTCTACGAGTACGACTGGGCGCCGAACGGGAAGCAGCTCGTGGTGAGCCAGGCGCGCGGCTCGGGAAACAACAATTGGTGGGTCGCGCGCCTCTCGGTCATCGACGCGTCGAGCGCGGCGGTGCGTGAGATCGCGGCGCCCAAGACGCAGATCGCCGATCCGCACTGGTCGCCCGACGGATCGCAGGTCGCCTACATCGGCGGGCTGATGAGCGACCAGGGCGTGACGGGCGGCGACCTGTTCGTCGTTCCGGCGGCGGGCGGAACGCCGCGCAACATCACACCCGGCATCACGAGCTCGGTGTCGTCGTTCACCTGGACGAACGCCGCCACGCTGCTCGCGAGCGGCTATGCGCAGGGCCGGTCGCAGATCGCGACGGTGGACGCGCACGGCGGCGGCCTCGCGCCGGTTTGGTCGGGCGATGAGAATACTTCAATCGGGACGATCGCCGGCGTGGCCGGCGCGTCGGCGTCGTCGAACGGCGCCGCGGTGGCCGTGGTGCGCGAGTCGTTCGCCATGCCGCCGGAAGTGTGGGTCGGGGCGCCTGGCAAATGGACACAGGTGACGCACGTGAACGACGGCGTGCGCCCGGCGATCGGCAAGGGCGTGAGCGTGAAGTGGAAGAGCGAAGGGTTCGACGTACAGGGCTTCCTCGTCTATCCCACTACCTTCGACCCGTCGAAGAAGTATCCGATGATCGTGCAGGTGCACGGCGGACCGTCGTCGTCGGTGAAACCGGTGTTCTTCGATTCCGATTCGTACGAGGCGCTCGAGTCACGCAGCGGCTACTTCGTCTTCATGCCGAATCCGCGCGGCAGCTACGGACAGGGCGAGGCGTTCACGCACGCGAACGTGAAGGACTTCGGCCACGGCGATCTCAAGGACATCATGTCCGGCGTGGACGAAGTGATCAAGCGCTATCCCGTGGACGGCAACCGCATGGGGATTCGGGGCTGGAGCTACGGTGGCTTCATGACGATGTGGGCGGTGACGCAGACGAATCGCTTCAAGGCGGCAGTCACCGGCGCCGGCATCTCCAACTGGCTCAGCTACACGGGCGAGAACGGCATCAGCGAGTGGATGGTGCCCTTCTTCGGCGCCACCGCGTACGAGAACAAAGCGGTGTACGACAAGAGCTCGCCGATCAACTTCATCCAGAACGCGAAGACCCCCACGCTCGTGGTCGTCGGCGAGCGGGATGCCGAGTGTCCCGCGCCGCAGTCGTTCGAGTTCTGGCGCGGGCTGCAGCACGTGGGCGCGGCGACGCAGCTCATCGTCTACCCCGACGAGGGACATCACTTCGTGAACCCCGACCACGTGCGCGACGTGCAGCAGCGCACGGTGCGCTGGATGGACGCTTACCTCAAGGGTCCGAAAGCGTAGCCCTTAGCGGATGTGGTCGCGCTCGAAGCGGATCAGGTCCGCTTCGAGCTGCGCCTGGAGGCGTGCCTTCACGGCCGGCTCCGCGAACGCATGCTCGAGCGAGCTGCGCACCATGCGCTTGAGCGTTGGATAGTCGAGCTGCTGCTCCTCGACCGCCTTGACGAACTCCTGCGTCATGTCCGACCGTGACACGCCGGGGTCGTCGGTCGCCAACGCGACGGGCACGCCGGCAGCGAGATAAGCGTGGAGCGGATGCTGCGCTCCGCGCACGCCGAGAATGAGATCGTTGCTCGTCAGCGCGATCTCGACGAGGATGTGCCGCTGCGCCATCTCGCGCAGCAATCCGGCGGAGTCCTCCTCGCCCAGGACGTCCACGCCGTGCCCGATACGCTCCGCGTGGCCGGCCTCGACCGACTGGCGGATGTGCGACCGCAGCACGGCGGCCGGGTCCAATCCGCTCGCCAGCTGTTCCGCCGAAAACACGCCAACCGCCAACTCGCCCGCGTGCAGCGTGATATGTGCGGTCGGGAAATCGCCGTGCAGCTTGTCGATCATCGACATGTGCAGCGAGAAATCGCGAACGGCCACGTCGCCGTGCTCCGGCGCCACGAGATTGAAGCCGACGACCCGTGGATCCACGGCCTGGATCTCATAGCCGGCGAGGATCTGCGCGAACACCTGCTCGGGCGGGCGGCTCCGGATTACCTGATAGAGGTAGCGCACCACGACGGTACAGCCCGCGTCTGCCTGCGGTGTGCCGCAACGCAGCAGCTCGCGCTCGCGTGCTTCGGCGCGATCGATCATGCGCGATATCGCGACCAGCGAGTCGTGCAATCCCATCCCATCGATGCGCGCGCGCATTGCCGCGAAGTCCGTGCTCATCCCCGCGCGCGTCCCGAGCCGCGAGATGCTGCTTCCCTCCGGATTCGCCATGAGCTCGAGGTAGCTCACGTGCTGCGCCGCGGCGCGCGACGCGTCTTCCGCGACCATGTCGCCAAACCGCGCGCCCGATGCCGCGACGGAGAACTTGGCGAAGGTGGCGAAGAAATGATCGGCGCCGCTCTCGCGCGCCGGGTTCCAGGCGCGCATCGACCAGGCGTCGATAATGTCGCGTTGCAGCGCCGAATCGGCCAACACCTGGGTCGCCGGAACACGATCGGACATTTGCGCGCACGGTCCGCGCACGGACGTCGCCGTCGCCCGCACGATGCACACTCCATCCTCCGCCGCCCACCGCACGTACGACTCGGCGTACACCGAGCCGGACATGTGATTGTGCAGGTCGCCGCCCTTCGGCATGTCGGCCAGCACGCGCCGGAGCTGCTCGTGGTCGAGCGTCGCGCCGCCGAACGAGACGGTGGTAGCCGGAGCGCCGGACGTTCGAACGCCGGCATTGCACCCGACCAGTGCCGCGACGAGCAGCGTGCCGGCGTACGTCCGCTGCACGCTCAGAGCGGACCCCAGGTCGTGAACTTCGGCGGCTTCGGGAACGGAGGGCCGGATTCGATCACGATGTCGGCATGCTTCGCCAACACGATCTTTCGCGGATCACCTTTGTACGCCTTGCCGTTCACCCAGACTCTGAGCGACGCGCCCTTCGCGGCGTGCGCCGACGCGGCCTCCGTGCGAGTGAGCGGCTGACCCCAGATCGCGAAGAAGTCGCCGAGTGTGAAGCCGCGGTCCTGCGGCGCCTCGATGTGGATGATGCCGTCGGGCGTGTGCGTGTGTACCCAATAGAGGCAGCGCCGCCCCGCCGGTTGGCCAACGTTCGGCGGAATCTCCACAGGCTTGCCGCGGTCGAGAATCACGAGATGCTGATGGATGTGGATGTGTTGTCCTTCCATCGCGTCGCAGGAGATTCCGGCGATCGGCTGGCCTGTTGCGGTAGCCGACTGGATCTGCTGCGGCGGCATCGACGCGGCGCCCGCGCGCGAGGCGGCCCCGATGAGCGAAGCGATGACGGCGAGCGACGCGGCAATCGCGGCGCTCGAGCGAAAGCGTAGCACGTGGAGAGTCTCCTGAGAAAAGCTTCCGAAGGATCCTTCGTCCCTCATTAGGGAGAGAAGATTCCTCGCGGCGCTCGGAATGACAAGCGGTGCTGAAATCGAAAGTTCAACGCCGCCGCCCAACGGGCCGCCGGGGAGGCGGCGCCGGCTCGTGCGGACGCACCGGCTGCCGGAACGACTCACGCGTCCCGCCATGCCGCACGATGATCGGAACGCCGTACACCAATGGGTATGGATAGTACGGCGAGTACCCGTAGCCGTTGTACGCCGAGTACGAGCCCGGCGCGTAGCAACCATCGGGCGGGCACGCGTACATCGTCGACATCTGCGGATAGCTGGACGTCTGCACCTGCGCCGCGTTGTAGCCCGGCGTGTTGAGATACACGTCCGACGCGCGGCTCGGCTCGGGCGCCGCGCCACCGGAATACCCCATCACCGCCTGCAACACCGACGGCGGCAAATCGGCTTGCACCAGGGCCGCGACCTGCCGCTGATCGAGGTCGAAGCGCTGGTCGCTCGCCACGACCCACGACCGCACGACTACCGCATCGAGATTGTGCACCGCGTCGATGACTTCGTCCGCGGTGATCGGAGCCGCGGCGGCCGCGCGCGCCGTGGTGATGGCGAGCTGCTGCCGTGCGATCGCGCGCGCCGCCTCCTGCGGCACCTCGGCCGGCACGCCGACCTCGTGTCGCCGCTCCACCGAAAGCAGCGAGCCGCCGCCAGACTGGATGTTGTCGACGCGCAGCCATTCACCGGTGGACGACAGCGCGTAGATCGTCGTCGACGTGCCCTTGCTGCTCCCACAGGTGTAGTCCGCGTGCAGATAGACACGGCGCCCGCTCGGCGACCAGCTGGCCGCCTCGACGCCGTCGCATCCCTGGCCGTCGAGCGGATGCTGCCGGCCGTTGGCATCGAGACGATCGCGGACGATGATCTTGCCGTGCAGAATCGTCAGCGCGTCGACCGACGCCGATCCGGCGATCGGAACCACGCAGGTGACGGCAGACGAGACTTTCCGCTGCTCGGCACCCGACGTGTCCGCCTGCCAGCAGCCGAGCCAGGCCTGCCAGCGCGCGTCGGTGCGTACCGACTTCGGCGCCGACTGCGCGCTGGCCAGGCTCGCTGCGGTAAGTGCGATGAAAACCAATCCACGATACGACATGACCCACCTGCTCGATGACGGCTACTTGATGCATATAGCACGTCACCGGCCGGCGCAACGCCGCCTACTTCGGCACCACCACCGCCTGTTGTCCCGCCGCCTTGAGCTTGCCGTTCAGCGCCGCGAGGTCGGTGCCCTTGAGCTTCGCCCAACGGGCCATCACTTCAGTCGACTGCACTCTTGCACGATCGACGTTCGTGGCCTGCGTGGCCGTTGGCGTGACGTCCGCGCTCTGCATCGCCATTGCGGCCGCCAGCATCGCGCCGCTCGCGCTCTCGAGCGTCGGCGGACCGGACGGCGCCGCGCCTCCACGGCCGCCACCTCCGCCGCCCCGTCCGCCACGACCGCCGGTTGCCGGTGCCGGTGCCGGCGCGAGCGAATCCAGCTTTGCCTTGAACGCGGCAGCGTCGGCGCCGGACAGCTTGTCGACCTGCGCCGCCAGCGCGCGCGCCTGGAGATACGCCGCGTGCGCATTGGCCGAACCGTCGTACATCTCCTTCGTGAGTCTCGCGAGCTGAGTTAACCCAACGGCCGGCGTCTTCACGCGCGGATCGAGCCGAAGTACCAACGGCTGCGTGTAACTCTTTCCGTCAGCGGTGAGCCGAACGGTGTACGCGCCCGGCGGCGCCCACGGAGCATTCACCGCGGAGTACGTGCGGCCCGGAACCGCGCCGCCCGAGCCGCCACCGCCGCCGCGTCCGCCGGCGTCTTCAGAGATGGGATCGAAGCGCAGATCCCAGTTGAAGCGGTGCAGGCCCGCCTGCGTCGAGATCGTGAGCTGCGGCGCCGGCCAATAGAGCGGAAGCCCGCAGTCGGGCAGCGTGGGCGTCTGCTGGCAGAGCGTGTTGTACTTCCCGGGGTCGGTCGCCGGATCGACGGCCGGCAGCCGGTTGTCGCTCGAGTACGAGCGCACGCGCTTGCCCGAGGCATCCAGGATCTCGAGCATCACCGCGCTCGACGTGTTGGCGGGAAGATAGTAGTCGATCAGCGCGCCCGGCGGCGGATTCTCACCCGCTGGCACTTCGGGCGGCCAGGGCGTGGGATCGTTCGTCGCGAAGCGGACGCGCAACGCCGTCTGCGGCTTGAACAAATACGCCGCCCGCGCCGACTGCGCCGCACGCAGCTCGGCTTCCTGCCGCAGCGGCGTGAGGTCGTCGAGAATCCAGAAGCCGCGGCCGTGCGTGCCGGCCACGAGGTCGGCGCACATGCACGTGCTGTCGTCCTTCACCTGGATGTCGCGCACGGAGATCGCCGGCATGTCGAGCGCGAGCGACTGCCAGTGGTCGCCGTCGTCGTACGATACCCACACCTGCGTTTCGGTCGACGCGTAGAGCAGACCCTTCTTGCGCGGGTCCTCACGAATCGAGTTGGCTGCCGAACCCGGCGCGAGACCGTTGTCGATCTCCGTCCACGTCTTGCCGCCGTCGTGCGTGCGCCAGAAGTGCGGGTTGAGATCGTCCAACCGCAGCGTGTTCGCCGCGGCGTACGCCGTCTGCGTGTCGAAGTGGCCGGCTTCGATGTTGAAGATGCGCGTCCACGGCTTGATCTGCGCGGGCGTCACGTTCGTCCACTTCGCGCCGCCGTCCATCGTCACCTGAATGTTGCCGTCGTCGGTGCCGGCCCACAGCACCTTGATGTCGCGCGGCGACGGTGAGAGCGCGGTGATGGAGCCCTGCGAGCTGTCCTTCACCGTGCTCGCGTACTTGCCCGCGCTCGCGGGCACGTCCCAGTGCTGGCGGGCCAGGTCGGGGCTGATGCGCGTCCAGCTATGTCCCTGATCGGCCGTCTTCCAGACGACATTAGAGACATAGAATAAGACTTTCGGATCGACCGGCGACCAGTTGATCGGCATCGTCCGCACGTTGTGGCCGAACTGCGTGCCGCGCGCTTCGGGGCTGGGTCCGAGCGTCGTCGTCTGGCCCGTCTTGCGATTGTAGAGCGAGACGTTGCTGCGTTGGCTGCCGTACACGAGATCGGGATCCTTCGGGTCCGACGCCGCCACGCCGTACTCCTGGATGTTCACCGGGTGCCAATCGTGGAAGGTGATCTCGCCGTCCATCGACCGGCTGTCCACGCACGCCGAGCCGGAGTCCTGCTGTCCGCCGCAGACGCGGTAGGGGAATCCGTTGTCGGTCGAGACGTGATACATCGCGGCGGTCGGCTGGTTGTACCAGTTGCTCCACGAGAGGCCGCGGTTGCCCGACACCACGCCGCCCTGATCCGCGACGACGAGGATGATGTCCGGATTGTTTGGGTTGATCCACGTTTTCTGATAGTCGTCGCCGCCCGGCGCGCCGCGCACGGCGGTCCAAGTGCCGCCGCCGTCTTCCGTCCGCCAGAACACCGTCGACGAGCTGTACACCACGTTCTCGTTCTTCGGATCGACCACGATCGTGGGCAGGTCGCCGCCGCCGATGCGCACGAGCGGACGATTGTCCTGCACGCGCGCGCCGCCGGCGTCGTTCACGGCGAGATGCCAGTGCTCGCCGCCGTCGGTCGATTTATAGAAGCCCACTCCACCGTCGCCGCCTGCACCGCCGCGACCGCCGCCACGTCCGCCCGATACCACCGGCGTAGGCGCCGCGGCGACCATCGCGTACAACACCTTCGGGTTGCTCGGCGAGATCGCCAGGTTGACTTCGAGTACGGGCGGCAGCCCTTCGTTCGCCGCCTTCCACGTGGTGCCGCCGTCCGTCGACTTGAAGACGCCGTTCGCCGCGGCGCCAAAGCCGCCGCCTTCGATGAAGCTCTGCTGCTGCTCCCAGAGCGCCGCGTACACCGTGTTCGGGTTGCTCGGATCGATGCGCACGTCGTTCGCGCTCGTGTACTCGTCCTTGTAGAGCACCTTCTCGAACGTCTGGCCGCCGTCGGTCGAGCGGAAGACGCCGCGCTCGGGGTTCGGTCCGTACGGATGGCCGAGCACGGCGACGAACAGCCGGTTCGGATTCCGCGGGTCCACGTCGATGTTCGCGATCATCTGGCTCTGCCGAAGCCCGAGGTGCGTCCACGTCTTCCCGGCGTCCGTCGACTTGTACATGCCGTCGCCCACGGCGAGATCGGGACGGATGATCCCCGCGCCGCTGCCGACATAGATGATGTTCGGGTCCGAGGGCGCCACCGCGATGGCGCCGATCGAGCCCGTGGGCGCCTTGTCGAAGATCGGTAGCCAGTTCGAGCCGTAGTCGGTCGACCGCCAAACGCCGCCGTTGTCGAACCCGATATAGAAGACGTTCGGCTGGCTCGGCACGCCCGACAGCGCGCGGGCGCGGCCGGCGCGCGTGGGGCCGATCTGCCGCCAGTGCATGGCCGCCGACGGATCGGCGCCCTGCGCATGGGCAATGGAGATTGAAGCCGCGAGTGCCGCGGCGGCGAGTGTGAAGCGGGAGACTGAAGTACGCACGGAGTCCGCCTGTTGGTGTGGCGCGGTGGTTTGGTGGGACGAAACAAAGTGACCTGGCGCGGGCATGAAGCTCAAGAGGCGGCGATCAGGCGGAAAACACTCGACGGCTAACGGAAAACGAGCCCCGGCCCCACTATCCACGTATAGACGTATAGCCCGTCACCCGGCCGCCTTTCGTTGGGAATCGACATGATGCAGATCGTACTGCTGGCCGGCGGCGTCATCGCCGCCTACATCCTCTCGAGTATCCGGATCCTCAACCAGTACGAGCGCGGCGTCGAGTTCTTCCTCGGCCGCTACACAAGCACCAAGGGTCCAGGCGTCGCCTTCGTCCCCACGATCCTCGCCCGCATGAAGCGCGTGTCCATGCGCGTGGTCGTCATGGACATTCCGGCGCAGGACGTCATCACGCGCGACAACATCTCGGTGAAGGTGAACGCGGTGCTCTACTTCCGCGTCACCGATCCGTCGCTCGCCGTGATCGAGGTGCAGGACTACCTCTACGCCACCGCGCAGCTCGCGCAGACCACGCTCCTCTCCGTGCTCGGCCAGGTGGAGCTCGACGAGCTGCTCGCCGACCGGCGGAAGGTGAACGACATCCTCAAGCAGATCATCGACGAGCGCACCGATTTCTGGGGCATCGAAGTGTCTGCCGTCGAGATCAAGGACGTGCTGCTTCCCGACAGCATGCGCCGCGCGATCGCGCGCCAGGCCGAGGCCGAGCGCGAGCGGCGCGCGAAGGTGATCAGCGCGCAGGGCGAGCTCCAGGCGTCGGAGACGCTCGCGCAGGCGGCGCGCATGCTCCAGAGCCAGCCGGCGTCGCTGCAGCTTCGCTATTTGCAGACCGTTACCGAGATCGCCGCGGAGAACAACTCGACGACGATCTTCCCGCTGCCCATGGACCTGTTCAGCGCGTTCTTCATGAAAGCCGACAACTCGGTGGCGGCGCCCACGCCCGAAGGCGCTGGCCTCCCGCCGGTGCCGGCCGCGAGCGCGCTCGGGATGGGCGGTTTGGCGAACGCGCTGCCGCAGATCAACATCGAGGGGGCAAAGAAGCCGAGCGGCGGGTGATTCTCCCGGCCGCGACTCGAGCGGCTTGACGCGGTCTCCAATATCATGGACATTATGTCCATGTCACAGGACGTCGTGTCCGGCCTCGACCAACGCATCGCCGAACGCGTGAGCGAGCTGCGTGCGGCACACGGGTTGTCGCTCGACACCCTCGCCGCCAAGAGTGGCGTGAGCCGTTCGATGATCTCGCTCATCGAGCGCGCGGAAACGAGTCCCACGGCCGTGGTGCTGGAGAAGCTCGCCACCGGGTTGGGCGTAACGCTCGCCTCGCTCTTCGATACTCCCGCCGCCCTGGCCCACGCGCCAAGCGGTCCGGTGGCGCGGCGCAGCGACCAGCCGCAGTGGCGAGATCCGGCGTCCGGCTACGTTCGGCGCAACGTGTCTCCCGCGGGCGTGCCGCAGCCCATGCAGATCGTCGAGGTGCATTTCCCGCCGCGCGGCCGAGTGGCGTTCGAGACCGGCGCGCGCGACGTGCACGTGCACCAGCAGGTGTGGGTGCTGAAAGGCGCGATCGACGTCACCGTGGGCGCGGAGCGCCATCGGTTGCGCGAGGGCGATTGCCTGGCGATGGAGCTCGACCGCCCCACGATGTTTCACAACCCCACGCGGAAACCCGCGCGCTACGCCGTGGTGCTCGCGTCGGAGCCGCGCGCGAAGCGATGACTACGCCAACGTGGACGCTGCGCCGCCTGCACGCGGTCGACGACGTGCAGATCGACGCGCTCGCCGGCCTGCTGATCGACTGCGTCGAAGGCGACGCATCGGTGAGCTTCATGCACCCGCTGACGCACGATCGCGCCGCGGCGTTCTGGCGCCGCGTGGCGCGCGGGGTGGACGCGGGAGAGCGTGCGCTGCTCGTCGCCGAGGATGAGCGAGGCCTGTGCGGCACCGTGCAGCTCGTGCTCGACCAGCCAGAGAATCAGGCGCACCGCGCCGATCTCGCGAAGATGCTCGTTGCCCGCCGCGCACGCCGCCAAGGATTGGGCGCGGCGCTGATGCGAATCGCGGAGAGTACGGCGCGCGAATGCGGCAAGACGCTGCTGGTCCTCGACACGGTCACCGGCGGCGACGCCGAACGACTCTACGAGCGCCTCGGCTGGCAGCGTGTGGGCGTGATTCCGCGCTACGCGTTGATGCCGCGCGGTGGGTTCTGCGACACGACGGTCTACTACCGCGACCTCGAGGCACAATGACGAAGCCGGTACCACGAACGCCCCTCACGCTCGCCGCGGTTCGCCGCCGCCTTCGCGAGGCCGGCAATCCCGACGACGCGGCCTTTCTGCAACGCTTCTTCAAAACGGGCCCCGGCCAGTACGGCGAAGGCGACCGCTTCCTCGGCATCCGCGTTCCGGTCATGCGGCGCCTGGCCCGCGACTGTCGGTCGCTCTCGCTGGCCGACGTCGAATCGCTGCTTGGCGACGACTGGCACGAGGCCCGCCTGCTCGCGCTCATGCTGCTCGTCGACGCATACGAGCGCGCTACGACCGTTGCCGAACGCACGGCGATCTTCCGTCTCTATCTGCGAAACACCGACTACGTCAACAACTGGGATCTCGTCGATTCGTCGGCCGCTGGGATCGTCGGTGCGCACCTCGCGACGCGCTCGCGCACCCGGCTCGATACGCTGGCCCGCTCGCCCAAGCTCTGGGAGCGGCGCATCGCCATCATCGCGACCTTCCATTTCATTCGCAACGGCGAGCTCGGCGACACCCTTCGCATCGCCGAGTTGCTGCTCGGCGACTCCCATGACCTGATCCACAAGGCGACGGGCTGGATGCTGCGCGAAGTCGGAAAGCGAGACGAGCCCACGCTCGATCGATTTCTCGACGCGCACGCCGCCACGATGCCGCGGACGGCGTTGCGCTACGCCATCGAGCGAATGTCGCCGGCCAAGCGCCAGCGCTACATGCGGCGGTAGTTGGCGTCGGCGTATATTGTCACCAGACCTTCGCGAGACGACCATCTCGAATCCCAAGGACGGACCCGCCGAGACCGGCGGGCGGGCGAATCAGTGGCTCAAGAGCAACCTCGCTGCTCTCGGGTCGGCGGCCGTGTTTTCCGTATACGCCGCGGGCTTCGTGAGAACGCGCGCCGCGGCCGAACGCTTCGCCAACGAAGGGAGCGAGCGCCGACCCGTCGCGCCGCAGCCAATCGCCTCGGCGCCGGTTCCGAAGGTGGTCGAGACGACGGCCACTCCCGCACCCGTCGCGTCTCGAGCTGTCGTTACTCCTCCCACAGCGGCGCCCAAGGCCACGCCGGCGACATCCGCGCCCACTCCGGCGCCGGTCAAGGATTCGGTGCCGGTGCAAGCGCCGGCTGCAGCCGCACCGGTGGCGGCTCCAGTCGCCGCGCCCGTCGCCGCGCCTGCCGCAGTCGATAGCGCCAAACAGCAGGTCGCTTGGAAAGACGGCACGTATTCCGGCTGGGGCACCTCGCGGCACGGCGACATCCAGGCGACCGTCTCGATCAAGGACGGCAAGATCGTCTACGCGTCGATCACCGAGTGCCGCACGCAGTACTCCTGCTCCTGGATCTCGCAGCTGCCGCCGCAGGTCGTCGCGCGACAGAGCGCGGACGTCGATTACGTTTCCGGCGCGACGCAGAGCTCCAATGCGTTCTACTACGCGGTCGTCGAATCCCTCAAGCAAGCGAAGTGACCGACGTCTACACCCACACCGCGTCGGCGATGAGCACCGTCGTCACGATGCAGGTGGTCGGTTTCGGCGCGGATGGTCGGCAACAGACCGAGCGCGCCGCGTGCGTCGCGCGTGCCATGGAATGGTTCACGCGGATCGAAACATGTTGCACGCGTTTCGATGCGCGCAGCGAGCTGCGCCGGCTCTCGGAGCACCCGGGCGTGGCGGCACCTGCGAGCGCGATTCTCTTCGAGGTCGTCCGCTTCGCGCTCGCGCTCGCCGAGGAAACCGAGGGCGCGTTCGATCCGACGGTGGGAGCAGCATCGTTTCGCGACGTGCATGTCGACTCCGATGAGAGAACCATCATGCTCCTCCGGCCGGTGACTCTCGACCTCGGCGCGGTGGCAAAGGGCTTCGCCGTGGACATGGCCGCCCGCGAGCTCGCGCCGCTCGAGAACTTCGCGATCGACGCCGGCGGCGACCTCTACCTCGGTGGACGCAACGAACACGGTGAGCCCTGGTCGGTCGGGATTCGTCATCCGCGCGACGAGGAGCAGCTGCTCGACACGCTTCGCGTCTCGAATACCGCGGTCTGTACGTCGGGCGACTACGAGCGCGTCACCGACGCCGGACATCACATCATCGATCCGCGCGCCGGTGTCTCCCCGACCGCCGTCGCGAGCGTCACGGTCGTCGCGCCCGTCGCGATGGTCGCCGACGGACTCGCCACCGCGGCGTTCGTGCTCGGTCCAACGCGCGGCATCGAGCTGCTCGAGCGGCACGGCGTGCAAGGGTTGATCGTCACACCCGCGCTCGAGCGCTTCGCCACGTCGTGACGCTCCCGCGCTTTTTCCGTACGCCGAAAGGGTTGCTCATCATCGTGATGGGTGTGCTCACCGCCGTCGCCATGCTCGGCGAACGAGTGGCGCAGGTCGCGCCCGTGCTGGCGGGTGCCGTGCTCACCGCGATGCTCCTCGACGCGCCCATCCTTCGCGTGCGCGACAACGAGTGGGTCTTTCCCGACGGCGCGCTGCTCACCGGCCTGTTCGTCGCGTTGATTCTGAGCCCGCACGAGCCGTGGTACGTCGCCGCCGTCACGTCGGCCGTGGCCGTCGTGAGCAAATACTTATTTCGCGTGCAGCGCGCGAACGTCTTCAATCCCGCGGCGCTCGCGCTCGTCGCCACGTTCTACGTGTTCGACACCGGACAGAGTTGGTGGGGCGCGCTTCCCGAGGTCACGCCGGCGGCGATCGTCCTGCTCGTCGCCGCCGGAGCGTTCATTGCGCAGCGCGTGAACAAGGTGCCGGTCGTGCTCGCGTTCCTCGGTGTGTACTTCCTGTTGTTCACGACCACGGCGTTCGTCGGCGACCCGAGCCGCGTCGCGGCGCTCTATCGCGCGCCCGATCTGCACGCTGCGCTCTTCTTCGCCTTCTTCATGGTGACGGATCCGCCGACGTCGCCGCCGAAGCATCGCGACCAGCTCGTCTATGGGGCCATCGTCGCCGTCGTCAGCTACGCGATCTTCGAGCTCGTCGGCGCGGCGTACTTTCTACTCGCCGGATTGCTGGTGGCGAACGTGTGGGAAGCCGCCCGGCGGCGGCGCTCCAGAAAAGCGCGGCTGGACCGAGCCTAGCCTGCGAGCACCGGCAGGCTGCGCGCCGTCGGCGAGAAGCCGACGCGCCGCTGCACTTCGCTTTCGATCTCGAGCAGATCCGACAGCGCCACGCCGGCCAGCACGTCGTCGATCTTACGCTGCAGCAGCATCCACACCGGCCGAATGCTGCATGCGTGCGACGTGGAGCACCGCTCGGCGCCCACCGGGTGCGTATCGCAGTTGAGCTCGAACACCGTCTCTTCCGACGCCTCGATCACGTCGCGAATGGAGATCTGCTGGGCGGCGCGGGCGAGCTGGTAGCCGCCGTGCGCGCCGCGCGTGCTGCGCACGATGCCGGCGCGCCGCATCCGCAGCATGATCTGCTCGACGTAATCCACCGGAAGCTGCTCGCGCTCGGCGATCTCTCGTCCGGACACGGCGCCGTCGTCCACGCGACGGGCGAGATGCAGCGCGCAGATCACTCCATACTCGGCCAGGTTGGTGATTCGCATGGTGAATCCTAGCTCCCCCGAAGCGTGCGCGCACGCGCCGCGTAGTACGATCCGACGATGAGCGCCGCGGCGACGCCTTGCGCCAGTAGCGTCTCCACGGTCGGGAACACCGAGAACCAAAGGCCCGTCCAGGCGGGAATGTGCGCGACGAGCGGCTTGATGGTCGTCGTCGGCAGCCAGTGCGCGAGCTGCATCTCCTGGGCTTGCTCGCCCACCATGACGAGCAGCACTACGCCGAGCATCATGCCGGTGGCCACGAGCATCTGCTTGTACGGCAGCTTCCGGCGCGCGACGAACGTCAGCACCGCCACGACGGCCGCGAGCGCGGTGCCGATCAGCACGCCGCCCAGCACGACGGTGCCGCCCAGCTTGAGCCGATAGCTCTGCAGAAAGAGCACGACCTCGAACCCTTCGCGGTAGAGCGACGTGAAGCCGAGCGCCGCGAGTCCGATCAATACCTGGCGGCGCGACCGGTCGCCGGCGCCGAGCAGATCGCGCTTTCGCTTGTTGTGCAGTCCGATCCAACCGGTCCAGTAGATTTTGTGAAAGAACCAATTCATGACGACGAGCAGCACCACCACGGCGAGCAATCCCGTCGCCGCCTGAATCGCCAGCGCCGAAATGCTCTCGCTCAGTGCGTCGATGGCCCGAATGGCGATGAACCAGGTCACGATCGTGGCGACGCCGGCGCCCAGCGCACCCCACGCAATCGGTGCGCGGTATCGCGTCTGACTGCCCGTCATTCCCGCCGTGATCGCCGAGAGTACGAGGATGCACTCCAGCCCTTCGCGAAAGACGAGCACCGCGATGTCGAGCGTTGCGGCCGGCGAAGTCGTCTGCGGGGCCGTGGGATCGGGCGCACCGGCCGCGGTGACCGCCTGCCAGATCAAAAGACCCAACACCAGAACGGCGCCAAGCAGCACCGCGATTCGTGGAAGCTGCGAGGAGCGATCGGTAGCGACTGCGATTCCGGCCATATACTGGAAGACGGCTTCGGGAGCGGATCATTAAGGAGGCGAGGCTATTGATAAGCTCGCCATGGACAATCCCGACGTATCGTATCGGGATTGTGTAATACGTTGCCTGGTCGGCAGTTCTGGCGCAAGCCCCTCGGAACCGGCCATGCATTCTCCGGATGCGCCTCTTCGCACGAAGTCGCCGCGTCGCCCCGTCAGAGCGCAGGACGGCAACGCGGGGCAAGTATTTAGAGAACTCGCAGACCGAGCCGGATCTCGGGATGGGGGGGCCGTGAGTCCGTTGGCGCCGCCCGGGTTGCATCTCCGCGAGACGCCGGTGACCTTCAGGGTCCCAGACCCCTGAACTCGCATGGCCATTTCGAGCGGCGCGCTCCCCGATCTCTCGCGCGACGAGCTGCTGCGCTACAGCCGCCATCTCATCCTCCCCGACGTCGCGCTCGAGGGACAGAAGCGCATCAAGGCCGCGCGCGTGCTGCTCGTGGGCGCGGGCGGACTCGGTTCGCCCGCCGCGTTGTACCTCGCCGCCGCCGGCGTCGGCACGCTCGGCCTGGTCGACTTCGACGTCGTCGACGTCACGAATCTCCAGCGACAGGTCCTGCACGGTACGCGCGACGTGGGGCGCTCCAAGCTCGACTCGGCGCGCGAGCGTATCGCCGACCTCAATCCGCACGTGAACGTCGAGACGTACGAGACGCGACTCACGTCGGCCAACGCGCTCGAGATCCTCGGCGCGTACGACGTCGTCGTCGACGGCACCGACAACTTCGCGACACGCTATCTCACCAACGACGCCTGCGTGCTGTTGGGCAAGCCGAACGTCTACGGCTCGATCTTTCGCTTCGAGGGTCAGGCGTCGGTGTTCGCGACGCCCGATGGTCCGTGTTACAGATGTCTCTTCCCGGATCCGCCGCCGCCGGGCGCCGTGCCGAGCTGCGCGGAGGGCGGCGTGCTCGGTGTGCTGCCGGGGCTGCTCGGCACCATTCAGGCGACGGAAGCGCTGAAGCTCATCCTCGGCGCCGGCGAGTCGCTCGTGGGACGACTTCTGCTCGTCGACGCGATGAACATGCGGTTTCACACGGTGCGCGTGCCGCGCGATCCCGAATGTCCCGCGTGCGGCACGCGCACGATCACGGAGCTGATCGACTACGACGAATATTGCGGCACGCCCGGCGGCAACGATCCGCACGACTCCGCCGACGTCGCCGAGCTGACTCCGCGCGAGCTCGCGCAGATGCTGGCCGAGAAGAGAGACATTGCGCTCATCGACGTGCGCGAGCCGTACGAGTGGGACATCGGGCGGATTCCCGGCGCGCGTCTCGTTCCGCTCGGCGCGTTACCCGAGGCGATGGCGTCGATCGACAGCACGCGGGAGGTCATCGTCTACTGCCGGTCGGGAAAGCGGGGTACCGATGCGGCGCGGCTGCTCGGCGCGGCGGGCTTTCGCGTGTCCAATCTCGCCGGCGGAATCCTGCGCTGGAGCGACGACGTGGATCCGAGCGTGGCGAAGTATTGAGGGTGCCTTCGCCGGGTGCTTGTTCGCCCGACGCTCGCGCCACAGATTCGCGCATGCGCCACTTCGCGATTCTGCTCGCCACGGTTGCCTGTCAGGCGCAGGAGCCGGTGCAGGGACCGGCACAGCGCTCTCCTCAGCTGAGCTCCATCAAGGGCGTGGTTCGCGCCGAGACCTTCGCCACGGGCCTCGTCCATCCGTGGGCGCTCGAGCCGCTGCCCGACGGCCGCATGCTCGTCACCGAGCGAGACGGCCGTCTCCGCATCGTGGCGCCGAACGGCGCGCTCTCCGCGCCCCTCACCGGCGTGCCGCCCGTCTTCGCCAAAGGGCAGGGCGGCCTGCTCGACGTGGCGCTCGACCCGGCCTTTGCGAAAAATGATATTATATATCTCTCATACGCCGAACCGGGAGCGAATGGCGCCGCCGGCACGGCGGCGTTGCGTGCGCACCTGGGTGCCGCGGGTCTCGACAGCGTTCGCGTCATCTACCGGCAGGAGCCCAAGGTCGTCGGCGGAAATCACTTCGGCTCGCGCATCGCCTTCGCGCCCGACGGCACGATGTGGATCACGCAGGGCGAACGCTTTGCCTATCGCGACCAGGCGCAGAATCTCGATAGCGACTTGGGCAAGGTCGTGCGCATCAACTCCGACGGCAGCATTCCGCGCGACAATCCGTTCGTCGGCCGGTCGAGTGTGCGGCCGGAGATCTGGTCGTACGGACATCGCAACGTGCAGGCGTCGGCGGTGCAGCCCGAGACCGGCCGGCTGTGGACGATCGAGCACGGCGCCAAGGGCGGCGACGAGCTGAATCATCCCGAGGCGGGGAAGAACTATGGTTGGCCGGTGATCACCTACGGCCGCGACTACAACGGCACCAAGATCGGCGAAGGGGCGGTGAAAGCGGGAATGGAGCAGCCGGTCTACTACTGGGACCCGGTGATCGCGCCGTCGGGCATGACCTTCTACACCGGCGACAAGTTTCCCGCGTGGAAGGGAAACATTCTCGTGGGCGGCTTGGCGTCGAACGCGCTCGTGCGGTTGGTGCTCGCGGGAGATTCAGTCGTGAAGGAGGAGCGGTACCTGCACGAGCTGGGCGAGCGCATCCGCGACGTGAAGCAGGGGATCGACGGGTACATCTACGTGGTGACCGACGCCGACAAAGGGCGGATTCTGCGCGTGATGCCGGCGCGCTGACCGATAGCCGTCGTCGTCGCGCTACACCGTCGGCGTCCATCCCGGCGCATACTCGCGCGACCAGTGGCGCATCGCGTCGCCGGTGATGTGTCCGTTCTTCGGATCGGTGACGAGCTTCTGCTTCGTCTGCTGCGCGATGTTTCCGAGGTGGCAGAGCAGCACGCTCTTCGCTCCCTCCACGATCGGCGCGCGAAGCGTCGCACCGGTGCGGATGCCGTCGGCGAGATTCTCCATGTGCCACTCCGTCGCCGCGTCGTCGCCGGTGAGATCGAGCCCGTCGCCGCGCTTCGGCTCGATGTTCTCCTTCACCGCCTTGTTCTTGAGGTCGTAGACGACGTACCCGTCGCGGTCGAGCACGATGCTCCCAGCGGTGCCGAGGATCGCCGTTCCGCGCCCGCGGTCGAACGTCTTGAGACCGTTGCAGCTCTGTCCCTGCCAGATGATCGTCTTCCCGCCCGCGAACTCGAACGTCGCTTCCTGCGTATCGGGAAACTCCCAGTCATCGGCATAGTGATATCGGCCGCCGTTCGACGAGACCGATGTCGGATAGTCGACGCCGAGCGCGAGCCGTGCGATGTCGATCTCGTGCGTGCCGTTGTTGCAGATCTCGCCCGTGCCCCAGCGCGTGAACCAGTGCCAGTTGTAGTGGATGACGTTGTCGTGGTACGGCGTGCGCGGCGCCGGCCCTTGCCAGAGCTCGTAGTCGAGATTCGCCGGCACGGGCGCCGACTTTCCGTGGCCGATGCCGGTGCGCGTGTTCGCGTACCACGCGCGCGCGAGGTAGGGCGTGCCGATGGCGCCGTCGCGAATTGCCTGAATGGCTTCGATGGTACGCGGCGACGACCGCTGCTGTGTGCCCATCTGCACGAGTCGCTTGTAGCGCTGTTGCGCCGCGACGAGCAGCTCGCCTTCGCGCGCGTTGTGGCCGCAGGGTTTCTCGAGGTACACGTGCTTACCGGCTTTCATCGCGAGGATGGCCATGGGCGCGTGCCAGTGGTCTGGCGTCGCGATCGAGACGACGTCGACGTTCTTGTCGTCGAGTGCGCGCCGGAAGTCGCCGATCGCTTTGGGGACGGCCGCCTGGTCGTGCCTCGTCGCCTCGAGCGCCTTGCCGAGCACGGTGGAGTCGACGTCGCAGAGGTAGGCAACCTCGGAGTTCTTCATCCGCGCAAAGTTCTGCGCGTGGACCATGCCGCGCCCGTTCAGCCCGATCACGGCGACGACGATCTTCTCGTTCGCTGATTCGCGCGGTGCGCGAACTCGGCCGGCGACCATGGCTCCGAGCCCCGTCGCCGATACGCTCTTGATGAATTCCCGCCGATCGACGTCGCCGCTCATGGCTCGACCCTCCGAATCTTGATGTCGCGAAAGTACACTTCGTCCCCATGATCCTGCAGGATGATGTGCCCCGCGCGCCGATCGGCGAATCCAACCATCGACCGGTATTTGCTCTTCGCCAGCAGCGAGTCCATGCGCGGCGTGCCGAGGTCGAAGTCGACGACCTTCGCGCCATTGAGCCACTGCTCGCCGTGCTTGCCGCGAAAGACGATGCGGCCGCTGTTCCACTCGCCCGCGGGCCTGAGTTGCTTCGCCGAGTTGGCGGGGATCAGATCGTAGAGCGCCGCGGTGCGATGCGTCGCGAGCGCGTTGTCGTCGTTGAGCGAATCATCTTCGATCTGATACTCGAACCCGAGCGCGGCGTGATTGGACGCGTGCTCGAGGGAGAATGCTTCAGAAACGTTGTACTTGATCCCGCTGTTCGCCGCGCGCGTGACCTTCCATTGGAACGCGAGCTCGAAGTTGTCGAACGTCTCGACGGTCATGAGATCGCCGCCGTTGGCGGGCTGGCCGTCTGGCATCTTCGGGACGTTGCCGCTGGCGATCTTCTCGATGGTGCCGTCAACGACTTTCCAGTGCGCGGTGGGGATGGAGTCGTAGCCGAGGCCGCGCCAACCTTTGAGGGTCTTGCCGTCGAAGAGCAGGCGCCAGCCGGACGAGGCTTCGGCGGGCGTCAGGCGGTTTTGCGCTTGGACGAACGGAGCGCAGAACAGGGCGAGGAGCGCAGCGAGAGTGACGTGGCGCAATGAATACTCCTTGGGCTTCGCACCGGCGATCGGCGACGCGTCGATCATACGAGGCCGAGCCGGCGGAGTCAAACCTGCCGTCCTGCTACGCTCGCTCCTGGCGACGAGAAATAGAAAAACCGCCCCCGTCGCGCTGCGCGCGACGGGGGCGGTTCACACATCTCTTATCCAACCAGACTACTTCGACTTCTTCCCGCTGGGCGTATATCGGCCGAGTCCGTCATGCGCGTCATCCCCACCGCCAAACCCAGCCTCCTGCCCGCCGCCCGACGTCCGTTCCACGCGGAACGTCTGCTTGTACGTCTTCCCGTCCACCACCATCGTGACGAGATAGTCGCCCGTGTTCGCGATGCTCGCCGCGGCGCCACCACCACCACCGCCACCACCACGGCCGCCGACCACTGGGGGCGTCACACCGATCAACGCCCAGATCCGACCCACGGGATCCAGCGACGCATCACCCGTCGCGCCCTGACGCGCATTCGCGCCGCCGCGTCCACCGCGCCCGGCCTGCGCACCAGCCGGTGCCGGCGTGGCCGGCGCGAACAGCGCGGCCGTTGCCGAGTCGGCGCCGAACGCACCGCCACCGCCGCCACCACGACGCCCGCCCACCTGCTCGGCGGGACGCACGCAGAACTGCTCCCACTGTGTCGTCGGATGCTCGCACGCTTGACCACCCGCGCCGCCGCGGCCACCGCCACCGCCACCACGTCCACCCTGCGGCGCCAAGCCCGCCGGATTGCGCATCGCGGTGACTTGCGCACGTACGCGATTGATTGCCGCCGTGTCGTACCCGGCCTTCGTCAACGAGTCGAGCACCGCCGGCGCGCGCGCCGCCAACAGGATGCTGTCGCGACGCTGCGACGGCGACAGCTCGGCCGTCACGCGGCGCGGCGCTGCTTGGTAGTTCCACGTCACGTGGTGCACGCCGGCCGCGCCCGGGCCGGTGAGGCTGGCGAGCGTGTCGCCTGCCACGTTGCTCACGATCAACTTCACGCTGCCCGCGGCCGGAGCGGCGAGACGATACACGATGTCCGCGCCGTATGGCGGGTTCGCGTACGTCATCTCCGACTGGCCGTAGCCGTTGCCCGGCAACGCCATCTGCGGTGCCTCGCCCCACTGGAAGCCGGTCTTCGGCGCAAACAGATACGTGCCCTGCGCCACGACCTTCGGCGTCATCTGCTCGAGCGCCGCGATGTCCACCACCCACAGGCTGCGCCCGTGCGTTGCCGCCATCAGCTCGTGATCGCGCGGATGAATCTGGAGGTCGAACACCGGCACGCTCGGGAAATTCGTCGCGAACTTGCTCCAGCTCTGTCCGCGGTCGACCGAGACGTACGTGCTGCGCGAGCTGCCGACGAACAGCAGGTCGCGGTTGTGCGGGTCTTCGCGAATCACGTGCAGATAATCCGCCGGGCTCGTCTTCGGCAGGTTGTTGACGATCGACCTGAACGTGCGGCCGCCGTCGTTCGTCACGAAGAGATACGGCGTGAAGTCGTTCCAGCGGTGATTCTCGAACGCCACATAGAACGTGAGCGTGTCGAAGTGGCTGGGCTCCGTGCGCACGACGTACGCGTCCCAGGGCACGCCGAGCGCGGCGAACTTGGGTGTGAGGCTCTCCCACGCGCCGCCGTCGTTGTGCGTGATCCACACGTTGCCGTCGTCGGTGCCGGCGAGCAGCAGGCCCGGCTTGATCGTCGACTCCTGCAGCGACACCACGGTGCCGTACGCCTCGGCGCCGGTGATGTCGAGCGTGATGCCGCCGGTGTACCTCTCCACCGTGTCGAGACGCGCCAGGCGCGCGCGCTCCTGCGCCGGATCGGTCTTGATCGACAGGTCGGGCGAGATGGGGAACAGATCCTCGCCGCGCTTGGTCGACTTCAACACTCGGCTGCCGCCGAGGTAGAAGGTCTGCGGGTTGTGCGGCGAGAGGAAGTACGGCGATTCCCAGTTATACCGAATCTGTAAATCCGCCGAGTCTTTTTTCTGCTGTGCGCGCATGACGTCGATCTTCGCCTGTACGTCGCGCGGCGTGGCGACGAGCGGATTGCCGCGAAGGATCGCGATGGAATCCTCCCACATGCGATAGCGGCCGTTCCACGTCGGCTTGTTCACCGTGCCGCGCTCGCCAGTGCGCAGGTTCGTCTGCTGGATGCCGGCGTTCTGGCTCTCGCCCCACACCATGTCGGGGTCCGTGGGGTCCTGCGCCGTGTAGAAGCCGTCGCCGCCCGAGATCGTGCGCCACTGCGTGTTGTTGATCGGCGTGTTGCGGCGCCGGCTCGGTCCGCACCACGCACCGTTGTCCTGCGCGCCGGAGCAGATGTTGTACGGCACCGCGTAGTCGTAGCTGATGTCGTAGAACTGGCCGAGCGGCAGGTTGCGCGGATACCAGAAGTTGCCGCCACGGTCGTACGTGATCGCGATGCCGCCGTCGTTCGCGATGACCCAGCGCTCGGGGTCGTTCGGGTCGATCCAAATGCCGTGATCGTCGACGTGCACGTTCTGCGCGGCGTTCATCGTCGTCTTGCCGCCGTCGTTCGAGACCTGCAATTCCGTCGACGAGAAGTAGACGCGATCGGGGTTCTTCGGATCGACGCGCACCTGCGAGTAGTAAAACGGGCGCGTGTCGATGTTGTTCATGTGCTCCCAGTGCGCGCCGCCGTCGGTCGAACGATAGAGACCGTTCGCCGCGGGGTTGCGCTGGAACTGCATCGGCGCGTCCTCCATCGAGCTCGCTTCGGTCAGCGCGTAGACGACCTGCGGGTTGCTCCGCGAGACGGCGATGCCGATGCGGCCCTTGGCGCCGGACGGATAGCCGTTGCCCTTGAGCTCCGTCCACGTGGCGCCGGCGTCGGTGGACTTGAACAGTCCCGAGCCCGGTCCGCCGGAGTTGAGCGAATAGGGAGTACGGTAGCGCTCCCACATGGCGAGATAGAGCACGTCGGGGTTCGACGGGTCGATCTGAACGTCGATCGCACCGGTCTTCTGGTTCGCCGGCGCCTTTATCAACTTCCAGCTCGCACCGCCGTCGGTGGTCTTGTACAGCCCGCGCTCGCCGCCCGATTTCCACGCCGGCCCGAGCGCCGCGACGTACACCACGTTCGCGTTGCGCGGATCGATCTGGATGCGCCCAATGTGCTGCGTGTTCTGCAGGCCCATGAACGTCCAGTGCATGCCGCCGTCGGTCGACTTGTAGACGCCGGCGCCCGGTTCGATCGTGTTGCGCGAGTTCGGCTCGCCCGTGCCCGCCCACACGACGTTCGTGTCGCTCGGCGCGATCGCGAGCATGCCCATCGCGATGATGTCCTTGTCGTCGAACACGGGACGCCAGGTGATCCCGTTGTTCGTCGACTTCCAGATTCCACCGCCGGCGGCGGAGACGAAGAGCGTCTTGGACGGGCCGGGAATTCCCTGCACGTCGGAAAGGCGACCCATGAAGTTCGACGGGCCGACCTGTCGCCAGCGGAACGCGCCGACGACCGAGGAATCGAGCGTTTGCGCCGTGGCCGGGGCGGCGAATGCCAGAGCAGTCGCGGCGCCGGCAACGGCGGTGAGGAAGCGGAGTCGTTGCATAGCGAGTCCTACGGGGGGATGATGGGGACGAGTCGGATGTCCAGACATCGACAATACTGCTACGAAGAGGCTTAGGGGAGTGCTGAGAAAACAGGGTTTAGGGTATTGGGTCTATGGTTTGGGGAAGGATGGCGCGGGCTTGGCCCACGCTCTATTGAGTGGCGCGTAGCGTCGCGTACCTTCCCTAGGCCCGATACCCAAACCCTAGCCCCTCGCCGTTCGATGCCGCCAAACACCCATCTCGCCGTCGTGATGCCCGGCCCGAACGAGGCCCTCCAGATATACGAGCTGCCCACTCCCCCCCTCGAGCCGGGGGCTGCGCTCCTTCGCACGCTCTACTCCGAGGTTTGCGGTACCGACGTCCACATCCACCACGGAAAGCTCGACGTCCCGTTCCCGATCATTCCAGGCCACGTCTCGGTGGGCGTCGTCGAGGCGTCGGGAGGGAAGCTCAAGGACATCAACGGGAACACCATAAAGGAAGGCGACGTCGTCACCTTCCTCGACGTCCACGAGACCTGTAACAACTGCTGGTTCTGTCTCGTCGCGCGGCAGCCGACCAAGTGTCCGCACCGCAAAGTCTACGGCATCACCTACGGCGTGAAAGACGGCCTGCTCGGCGGATGGGCCGAGGCCATCTGGATGAAGCCGGGGGTGAAGATGATCAAGCTGCCGAAGGAGCTCTCGCCCGAGACGTTCATCGGCGGCGGCTGCGGTCTCGTCACCGCGCTTCACGCCGTGGACATGGCCGAGGTGAAACTCGGCGAGTCGGTCGCGGTGCTCGGCGCAGGTCCGGTGGGACAATCATGTGTCGCGTTCGCGTCGCTCTCCGGCGCGGGCGAGGTGATCTGCGTGGGCGCTCCCAAGCAGCGCCTCGACTTCGCGCGCAAGATGGGCGCAACCGCCACGCTCGGCCTCGACCTGCCGGCGAGCGCTCGCGTCGAAGGTGTGCGCGGCGTGACCGGCAGCCGCGGCGCCGACGTCGTCATCGAGGCGAGCGGTGCGCCGGAGGCGGTGAAGCAGGCGCTCGACATGGTGCGCGACGGCGGGCGCGTCATCGTCTGCGGCCAGTACACCGACAACGGTCCGATCGAGGTGAACCCGCACTGGCAGCTCAACCGCAAGCACATCGAGGTCAAAGGCTGCTGGGGCGCGCGCTACGACCACTTCCATAGAGCCGTCGCGCTCACGGCGAAGTACGGCAAACAGCGTCCGTGGAGCGAGATGGTGAGCGGCCGGTACGATCTCAATCACGCGGACGAAGCGCTCAAGGCGGTGGAGGATCGCACGACGCTCAAGGCGATCATCACGCCGAATCCGAGTTTGCTCACCTGATACCCCGAGTTCGCTTACACCGTTTGAACAACTCTTAGTCTGTCCATCACCCGAGTCCGACCATACGATTCGAAGTAGCTGCCCAACGCTCCACGCCCCACGCCGTGTACACCTCCTGCCTTTTCTGTCATCTCGATCTGGGGGCCAACCACTTCCTGCCGACGTTTCCCGTCGGACGGCGGCTGGCGTTCGATCCGAAGAAGGGACGACTGTGGGTCATCTGTACGCGCTGCGGGCGCTGGAACCTCACGCCGCTCGAGGAGCGCTGGGAGGCGATCGACCAAGGCGAGCGGTTGTTTCGGGGGACGCGGCTGCGCATGTCGACCGACAATGTGGGTCTCGCGCAATTCCGCGGCGGCTTCGAGTTGGTGCGCGTGGGACCGGCACTGTTGCCCGAGATCGCGTCGTGGCGCTACGGCACGCGGCTCGTGCGCTTCGAGCCGGAAGAGGGTGAGCGTCCGGCGTTGGTCATTCGTGGCGCGCGCTTGCTCGCCCGCGCCACGGCCGGTGCGCTCGTGGGCTATGCGCACGCGGTAGGTCTGAGCGACGACGCCGTGCTGCGCATGCGCACCTTTCGTCGCGGCCACGGCGTGTTGCTCCGCTCGCACGACGAGTACGGCCACCCGGTCGTGGTGCGCTACTCGCACCTGGGAGCCGCGGAGCTCGTGCGCCCGGAAAAGGACTCGCCCTGGCAGCTCGAGCTGCACCACGATTCCGGCGTCGCGACGCTCGCCGAGTCGCGGGCGCTGCGCGTCGCGGGAAAGATGCTCGCCACGCTCAACGTCGGTGTCGCGAGCGCGTCGGAGGTGCAGCACGCCATCTCCAAGCTCGACGAAGCCGGCGACCCCGAGGGTTATTTCACGCGCGTCGCCTCGCTCGCGATGCGCACGTCGTGGGGCCGCTTTCCCGACGCGGTGGCCGAGGGCGACGCGGAGCCCAAGGGGACATTCTCCGAGCGACTCGCGCTGCAGCTCGCCAACCGTTCCTTCTGGGGACGCGGCGGCACGGGAAGTGACGACCGGACTCCACTCTTTCGATTGCCGGCTGTCGATCGCCTGGCGCTGGAGATGGCCGCCAACGAGGACATCGAGCGGCGTGCCATGCTCGGGGAATTAGAGTCCTTGCATGCCGCGTGGAAGGATGCGGAAGAGATCGCGGCGATCGCCGACGAGTTCTTCGCGGACGACGTGCTGGACGAGTTCAAGCGGCAGTACTTCGAGCGCATCGCGGCCGGCGACGCCGCGCCGTAGCGGCGCGATCGTCATCACACCGGTCTACGCGGTCCGAGGTCCGCCTCGCCGCTCGGCCCGCGACACGCCCACGACTCCCACGACGTCCGTTCCGGCGATCACGGGCAGGTCGGTCACGTGCGTCATGATGCGCTCGCCGTCCCGGCGTTGGGCGATGAACTCGCCGGTCCACGACTCGCCGCGACGAAGCTGCTCCATGATGCGAGCCGCCTCTTCGGCGCTCGTGTACGTGGGCGTCACGTCCAGCACGTTTCGCCCGATCGCTTCATGAGACGGCCAGCCGTAGAGCTCCACGGCGTGGTCGTTCCAGTAGACGATGGTGCCGACGATGTCCGTAGCGATCACAGCAGCGATGCCCGCGTCACGGGCCTTCGCTTCCGCGACGATGACATCGACATGAGGGACGTTCGGTTGCATGCTTCACGGCGGGGCGGGGAGAGTGTGCGGCTATTGATGAATACGGACTGAGTACACGGTTTGCTGGGTCCAATCACCGATCTGATCCGGAGCAGGCATGCACGTTCGAGCTGTGCGGGGCTTCTTGCTGTGTGTTGCCGCGGTTGCCGCGGCTACGGGCTGTCGAGCGTCGGGAGCCAATACGTCGGCCGACACGATGTCGGTCGCCGGAACACGCATTGGTACCGCGCCGCCGAACGACAAGGACGGCGAGTGGCTGTTGCCGGCGCGCGACTACGCGAGCAGTCGCTACAGCGGGCTCGCGCAGATCACACCGGCGAACGCGAAGAACCTCCACGTCTCGTGGACGTTCTCGACGGGAGTGCTGCGCGGCCATGAAGGCCAGCCGCTCGTGGTGGGGAACACGATGTACATCATCACTCCCTACCCGAACGTGGCGTACGCCATCGACCTCACCCAGCCGGGTTTTCCGCTCAAGTGGAAGTACCGTCCGGAGAACGCGCAGGCCGCGGTCGGCATCGCGTGTTGCGACGTCGTGAATCGCGGCGCGTCGTTCGCCGACGGCAAGATCGTGTACAACCTGCTCGACGGACACACGGTTGCCGTGGATGCCGCCACCGGCACCGAAGTGTGGCGCACGAAGATGGGCGACATCAACAAGGGCGAAACGATCACGATGGCGCCGATCGTCGTGAAGGGAAAAGTCATCGTCGGCTCGAGCGGCGGCGAGATGGGAGTACGCGGCTGGATCGCGGCGCTCGACCTCGCGACGGGCAAGGAGCTCTGGCGCGCCTACAACCTCGGTCCCGACGCGGACATGAAAGTTGGCCCGCGCTTCAAGCCGTTCTATCCGCAGGACCGCGGCGCCAACCTGGGAATCTCGTCGTGGCCCGGCGAGTCGTGGAAGGTCGGCGGCGCGGTGGTGTGGGGGTGGATCTCGTATGACCCCGCGCTCAATCTCATCTACCACGGCACGTCGAACCCCGGACCATGGAACGGCAGCCAGCGCCCGGGCGACAACAAGTGGAGCGCCGCGATCATCGCGCGCGATCCCGACACCGGCGAGATGGTCTGGGCTTTTCAGCCCACGCCGCACGACATCTGGGACTACGACGCGGTCAATGAGAATATTCTCGTCGACCTGCCGATGAGCGGCACCACGCGCAAGGTGCTCGTCCACTTCGACCGCAACGGCTTCGCGTACACCATGGATCGCGCAACGGGCGAAGTGCTGCTCGCCAAGCCCTTCGTGCCGATGAACTGGTCGTCGGGCGTCGACCTCAAGACGGGCCGCCCGAACGTGAACGTCGACAAGGCGACGGCCGAGGGCAAGAACGTGAAGGACATCTGCCCGAGTCTCGAGGGTGGAAAGAACCAACAGCCCGCCGCGTTCTCGCCCAAGACGGGGTTGTTCTACGTGCCCACGAACAACCTCTGCATGGACTTCGAGGGACGCGAGGTCACGTACATCGCGGGCACGCCGTACATCGGCGGCAATGCGCCGGAGAAGGGAGGTCCGGGTGACTACAAGGGCGAGTTCATCGCGTGGGACGCGGTGCACGGCCGCAAGGTGTGGGGCATCAAGGAGCCGTTCCCCGTGTGGAGTGGCGCGCTGGCCACGGCGGGCGACGTCATCTACTACGGCACGCTCGACGGCTGGTTCAAGGCGGTCGATGCGCACAACGGCACGGTTCTCTACCAGTTCAAGGTCGGATCGGGCGTCGTGGGCGCGCCAATGACCTACACCGGACCCGACGGCAAACAATACGTTGCCGTATATGCCGGAATCGGCGGCGACATGGGTTTGCTGATTGCGGGAGACGTGGCCGCGAACCTGCCCTACGATGTTCGCGAGCGCGGCACGACGCTGCCGGATCTGGCGCGGTATACGTCGTGGGGCGGGATGTTGTTCGTGTTTTCGTTGTAGCTGTCACTAGAGGTCTCATAACATGAAGATCCCCCAGTCCGTCCAGATCATCGGCGCGATCCTCGCGCTCAGCGCGATTGCGTACCGGCTCGCCAACGCGACGCAGACAACGCGGACCACGCCGCAGCAGTCGCAGTCTGGTACGCAGCCGACGTACTTCGTCGAGCATCCCGATCACATCCAGCCGGGACTCGCTTTCCACGGCCGCTGGGCGACGGTCGCGAATCCCTACGCGGGGAACAAGCAGCGCATCGACGAGGGAGCGAAGCTGTTCATCTCCTACAACTGCATGGACTGCCACGGCGCCGACGGCTCGGGCGCGATGGGCCCCAGTCTGCAGGACAATCGCTGGCACTTCGGCGGAACGGACGGCGATGTCTTTCAGTCGATCTACGAAGGCCGCCCCGATGGAATGCCGTCGTGGGGCGGCCGTATCGCGGACGATCAGATCTGGCGGTTGGTGGCGTACGTGCAGACGCTGTCGACCGGGCACTCGGTGTCGACGGAGAACTTTACCGGGAAGACGATCGCGCGGTCAGGACATTAGCGTGGGGCGTGGGGCGTTATCCGTGGGGCGTTATCCGTGGGGCGTTATCCGTGGGGCAAGAGGCGTTGCGCGCACCGCGACCTGGTTGATCTTCACGCCCCACGCCCCACGCCCCCCGCCCCCCGCCCCCCCCCCCCCCCCCCCCCGCCCCCCCCCCCCCCCCCCCCCCCCCCCACCCCCCCCCCCCCCCCCCCCCCCCCCCCCCCCCCCCCCCCCCCCCCCCCCCACGCACTGTTTGACGAGACTCTTCCACCTCACGGCCACTCCTATAGCCCCTACGATAGCCATATACCTAGCCGTCCTCCCCGTCTCCTCGACGACGAAACCCCTGAAAACCTTGAGACAGTCCGGCTGACCCGGGTGCAATATCGCGCAGAGCAGGTTCTCGTGACCCGGGTGTGAGAGCATCTCCAGTATCGGGTTGACTTTCGATAGGGAGTCCGGTATGCT